>CALMWD010000087.1 GCA_937873105.1 uncultured Rhodanobacteraceae bacterium | reverse complement strand
TACATCATCCCGGTTTCGAGCCGCGCCGCGTCGCTCATCATCGACTGGTTCCAGGGCGGATCGAACACGAGCTCGACATCGGCCTCGTCGATGGCGGGCAGCAGTTCGATCTTGCTGCGCACGTCCTCGACCAGAATGTCGCCCATGCCGCAGCCGGGCGCGGTCAGGGTCATCGTCACTTCGGCGCGGCGCTTGCCGTCCTCGGACTTCACGATCTCGCAGCGATAGACCAGGCCGAGTTCGACGATGTTGATCGGGATCTCGGGGTCGAAGCAGGTACGCAGCTGCGACCAGACTGCCTGCTCGACCTCGTCGTCGCTGGCGTTCTCGGGCAGGTCCGGCAAGGGCATGGGCTCCTTGCCGATCGCGTCCGCATCTTCGTTGCGGATGCGAAACAGGTTGCCCTCGACGAACACGGTGAAGCTGCCGCCGAGCGCCTGGGTGATGTAGCCGGTCTGGCCGGCGGGCAGGTTCACGAGGTCGCCCGAGGGCACCATGATGGCGGCGCAGTCGCGCTCGAAGCGCACCGGTTCGCTGGTTTGGGAATAACGGGTCATGGCGGGTTCGCAGTCGGATCGGGCGAAATTGTACCGAATCGGTCCGGTTTTGAATGCCCGGGTCGGAACGGCTGCAACCGCATGTCACAATGACCCATGCCGTCCGTGTTCGCGCGTCTCGTCCATGTGTTGATGCTGTTCCTGCTGCCGCTGTGCGCCGGCGCGGTCTGGTCGGTGGCGATCCAGCTGTCGCGCCGCGACCTGCCCTGGGCGGCGCTGGCCATGCCCCTGGTCCTGCTGCTGATGCGCGGCCAGCTTGGTTTCCTGACGCCCAACCTGCGCGCCGCCCTGCACGGAATCGCCGCCGGCGCCGGCATCGTCTACGCCCAGGCGCTGATCACCGGCGTGCGCGTGGCCGCCCAGTTCGGCTACGGGCCGGTCGAGACGCTGGAAACCATGGGCGCGGCCATGACCTGGGAGCTGGTCTGGCTGCGCAGCGGCGCGGTCGACTGGATCGCCGCGCTGCTGGCGGTGGCGCTGTCGGTCGGGATCGGCCTCGGCCATGGCCGCCGGGGGCCGCGCGTCACACCGCGATCGGGGCCTTGATCGCCGGGTGCGACTGGTAGCCGGCGACGACGATGTCCTCGAAGCGGAAACCGTCGATCGAACGCACCTCGGGATTGAGCTGCAGCGTCGGCAGCGGCAGCGGCGCCCGCGTTAGCTGCAGCTTCGCCTGCTCGAGGTGGTTCGAATACAGGTGGGCGTCGCCGAGCGTGTGCACGAAGTCGCCGACGCAGAGACCGCAGACCTGCGCGACCATGTGCGTGAGCAGCGCGTAACTCGCGATGTTGAACGGCACGCCGAGGAAGATGTCGGCGCTGCGCTGGTACAGCTGGCAGGACAGCCGGCCGTTCGCGACGTAGAACTGGAACAGCGCATGGCAGGGCGCCAGCGCCATCTCGGGAATCTCGGCGACGTTCCAGGCGCTGACGATCAGGCGGCGCGAATCCGGGTCGCGACGGATGCGTTCGATCACCTCGGCGACCTGGTCGACGACGCGGCCGTCCGGCGTGGCCCAGCGTCGCCACTGCTTGCCGTAGACCGGTCCGAGCTCGCCGTTCGCGTCCGCCCACTCGTCCCAGATCGTGACCCCGTGTTCGCGCAGGTAGCCGATGTGGGTATCGCCCTTCAGGAACCACAGCAGCTCGTGCACGATCGAGCGCAGGTGCAGCTTCTTGGTCGTGACCAGCGGGAAGCCGGCCTGCAGGTCGAAGCGCATCTGGTAGCCGAACACGCTGCGCGTGCCGGTGCCGGTGCGGTCGGACTTGTCGACGCCGTGGTCGAGCACATGCCGCAACAGGTCGAGATAGGCCTGCATCAGGCGCTCCGAGGACGATAGGCGAGGAACAGCAGGAAGCCGCCGAGCGCAACCAGGGGCAGCGACAAGGCCTGGCCCGTGGTCATCCAGCCGAAGGCGATGTAGCCCATGTGCGCGTCCGGTTCGCGCGCGAATTCGACGACGAATCGACCGAGGCCATAAACGAGCGCGAACACGCCGCTGGCCGCGTAGCGCGGGCGTTCGCGCCGCGTGAACCAGAGCATGATCCCGCCCAGCACCACGCCTTCGAGCGCGGCCTGGTAGAGCTGCGAGGGATGGCGCATCTCGTGGTTCAGCAGGCCCTGCGCCGCCTGCGCCTTGATCTCGTCGATGGACAGGCCGAGGTGTTCGATCGCCTTCGGGAAGATCACGCCCCAGGGCGCGTCGGTATGGCGGCCCCACAACTCGCCGCCGATCCAGTTGCCGATGCGCCCGAAACCGAGCCCGAGCGGCACCAGCGGCGCGATGAAATCGATGGTGTCGAAGGCATGCCGTTGATGACGCCGCGACCACCAGGCCAGCGCGACCATCACGCCGACCAGGCCACCGTGGAAGGACATGCCGCCTTCCCAGACGCGGACCAGCGAGAGCGGATCGGCCGCGAGTTCGGCGCGCCCGTAGACCAGCATGTAGCCGATGCGTCCGCCGAGGATCACGCCGAGCATGGCCTCGAAGATCAGGTCGGAGAACTGCTGTTCGCTGATGCCGAAGCGCCCCGCGCGCACGCGGCTGCGGCCGATCCACCAGGCCGCGCCCAAACCGCACAGGTACATGACGCCGTACCAGTGGATCGCCAGCGGCCCGAGGCTGAGCACGATGGGGTCGATGTCATGGACGTAGGGCATTCAGATCTCCACTCCCATCACCTGGCAGGCGATGGCGACGGCTTCGTCCAGTACATCGGCAGGACAGGGTTCGATCACGCGCCAGGGTCGCGCATCGAGATCCAGGGAACGCGGCTTGTCGCAAACCACCACGCCTTTGGTGCGGGTGGGGCAATTCATCAGATTGACGGCAAAACCGTTGTCGCGCGCAACCCGTCCAACCGTCGTGATCTCGAGCACGGTCACGAAGCGGAACCTCGCGTTGTACTCGCTTCGCGAGACCACCAGCGCGGGATGAGGCTCGCGCATCTCGCGGCCGGCGGATGGACTGAAATCAATCTCGATGATGTCGCCACGTCGGGGCGCCCGCCGCTTGAGCGGCTGGACCCTCATTGCTCGCGCCCGACGCTCGGGGCGTCGACCAGGGCACGACCGGCACGGACCGACGCGACCTTGCTGCGCGCCATGCGCGCCGCAAACGACTCGCGCTTCGGCTGCAGCGGCGCCAGCAGCACCTGGCCATTCTGCTCGATCACCGTCACTTCGGTGCCGATGGCGATCCCCGCCGCGCGGCAAATCTCCGCGGGCAAGGTCAAGCCCCGACTCTGCCCCATGCGGACGATCTTGCGGACATGTGCGGTCATGGCGTGCTCCGAAACGTAGAACCAAATTCTACGCAAGCCCGTGCAACGTCGCCAGCCAGCCGGTTCACGACGGCAACACGCGGCAGACGTAGCCTTTCAGGTAGTCGGTTTCCGGGATGGCCGGGTGCACCGGATGGCAGGCCGACTGCTGCAGGCTCATCAGCACCTGCACGCTGCGGTCGAGGTGGCGCGCGCCCTGGTTGATGGCGTCGAGCAGGGCGGTGCGCGGCAGGTGGTGCGAACACGAGCAGGCGATCAGCAGGCCGTCGCGGGCGAGCAGCTGCATCGCCATCTCGTTGATGCGCCGATACGCGAGCCGGCCTTCCGCGAAATCCTTCTTGCGCTTGATGAAGGCGGGCGGATCGACGATGACGACGTCGAAGCGCTCGCGCTCCTGGCGCAGCGACTTGAGCACGTCGAAGGCGTCGCCCTGCAGCGTCTTCACGCGCTCGGCGAGGCCATTGTCCTGCGCGGCGCGGTTCACGACCGCGAGCGCGGTGGCCGACGCATCGACGCAGATCACCTCGCTTGCGCCCGCGGCGGCGGCGCGCAGGCCCCAGCCGCCGGCGTAGGAGAACACGTCGAGCACGCGCTTGCCCTTCACCAGCTTCGGCAAACGGTCGCGGTTGTCGCGCTGGTCGTAGAACCAGCCGGTCTTCTGGCTGTCGCGCGAGTCGATCCGGAACGTCACGCCGCCTTCGACCACTTCGAGGAACTCGGGCCAGTCGCCAAGCGCGCATTCGTCATATTCGGGCAGGGCTTCGAGCTTGCGCACCGATCCCGAGTTCTTCCAGAGGAAGGCGCGCGGCCTGAACACCTTGGCGACCGCCTCGACGATCCAGGCCTTCATGCCTTCCATGCCGAGCGTGCCGATCTGGCCGACGAAGACTTCGCCGAACCGATCGATCACGAGTCCCGGCAAGCCATCGGATTCGCCGAACACGAGACGGTAATGGGGCGTGTCGTAGAGCTGCTCGCGCAGCGCCAGCGCCACCTTGAGCCGGTGCACGATCAGCGACTTGTCGAGCGGATGATGGGCGCCGCGTTCGACCATGCGCGCGCAGATCAAGGCGTTCGGATTGACGTAACCGAGGCCGAGCACGCGTTCGGAGGCGTCGACGATGGCGACCTGCTCGCCGGGCGCGAACTCGCCGAGCGGCGAGCGCTTCACGTCGACCTCGTTCGAGAACACCCACAGATGACCCTGGCGCAGGCGCGCATCCTCGCCGCGTTTCAGGAACAGTCCGGGCAGCTCGGCGCCGTCCTCTTCCGCCTGGACGAGATCCTCGCTCATGCCGA
The DNA here is from genome assembly GCA_937873105.1 of uncultured Rhodanobacteraceae bacterium. GTDB lineage: Bacteria > Pseudomonadota > Gammaproteobacteria > Xanthomonadales > Ahniellaceae > JADKHK01. Next base: position 1,608 of record CALMWD010000087.1, on the reverse strand, counting down.
CGGGTCCTGCGCATCGCGTCGCGCCGCCTTCTTCTGGCGGCGCGTTTTCGCGATCAGGTTCAGCGCCTCGACGCCGGCCGAGAAGGCCATGCCGAAGTAGAGGTAGCCGCGCGGGATGTGGAAGCCGAGGCCGTCGGCGATCAGGGCCACGCCGACCAGGATGATGAAGGCCAGCGCCAGCATCTTCACGGTCGGATGCTTGTCGATGAAGTTCCCGACCGGGTCCGAGGCCAGCATCATGACCAGCACTGCGGCGATGATGGCCGCGGCCATGATCGGGATGTGGTTGACCAGGCCGACCGCGGTGATCACCGAGTCGAGCGAGAACACGATGTCGATGATGGCGATCTGCATGATCACGGCCATGAACGCCGACGGCGCGCGGCCGCCGGGACCGTCGCCTTCTTCGCCTTCCACCGACTCGTGGATCTCCATCGTGCCCTTGATCAGCAGGAACAGGCCGCCGCCGATGAGCACCAGGTCGCGGACCGAGATCTCCTGGCCGAAGGCCGCGAACAGCGGCTCGGTCATGCGCGCCAGCCAAGCCAGCGAGAACAGCAGGCCGAGCCGGGTGATGCAGGCGAGCGCGAGGCCGAACTTGCGCGCCTCGGAACGGCGTTCCGGCGGCAGGCGGCTGACCGCGATCGAGATGAACACGAGATTGTCGACGCCGAGCACGATCTCGAGCGTGGCCAGCATCAGCAGGGACAGCAGTCCCTCGGGGGTGAACAGCACTTCCATCGTTTCAGATCCAGCGCGGCACGAGCAGACAGCCCCAGACCGCGATCACGTTGAGCATGGTGACGAACACGGCCGCCGAGCCCATGTCCTTGGCGCGGCCGGCGAAGACCGCGAATTCGGGGCTGATCTTGTCGACGACCTGTTCGATCGCCGAGTTCAGCAGTTCGGCCGACAGCACCAGCAGCAGCGAGCCGAGCAGCAGCACGCGCTCGACCGGCGTCTGCCCGAGCACGAGGGCCAGGGGCGCCAGCGGAATCATCAGGTAACACTCGAGCCGGAACGAGGACTCGATCTGGAAGGCGGTGCGCAACCCGTTCAATGACCACAGGAAGGCGCGCCAGATCTTGCCCGGGCCGCGCGGCAACACGCTGACTTCGTCGGCCATTCAGTACGCCCCGGCGGGCGGCGCAGGCCGGCGGAAGGCAGGCCCGAACCGGGCGCGCAACGTGATCGACATCGTGGAGTCCGCGTGAAGAGCGGTGCGTATGATGCCAAGCCCCTGTCGCGGCAACAAGTTCGCGGCCGTCGACCTTGCGAATCGTCACCACGACCGCATCTCGCGGATTCCCGCCACGGAGACTGCCCATGTTCGATCCGCAACGACTGCTCGGCCAACTGCTCGGCGACGCCCTGGGTGGAGATTTCGGCCATCGAAAGAAGAAAAAGCGCGGCGGCGGCATGAGTTTCGGCACCAAGGCCCAGCTCGGCATCGGCGCGCTCGGCATCGCGATGGCGGCCTACGAGCACTACACCAGCCAGCGCACGCAGGGCGCGCCGCAGCCGATGCCCTCGGCCCCGCCGCCGGCGCCGATGCCGTCCGCGCCGATCGCGCCGGCCATGGGCATGCCCTCGGCACCGCCTCCGCCG
>CALMWD010000086.1 GCA_937873105.1 uncultured Rhodanobacteraceae bacterium | reverse complement strand
TGGCGAATTCCTGACGCACGTGCATGACAACGTCGCCGAGGTGGACCGCTTCAACGACGAGTGGGGAATCGATCGCACCTACGCCAATCGCGGCGGACTCAAGACACCGCACAGCGAAGACTCGCCGCGCCAGGTTTATCTGCTGCAGCGCAAGTCGTCGAAGGTCGGCGACGGGCTGGCCAAGACGACCGGCTGGATACGCCGCACGCTGTTGAAGAAACGTGGCGTGGAGATGATCGCCGGCGTGAGCTACGAACGCATCGACGATGCCGGGTTGCACATCACTGTTAATGGCCAAGCGAAGACCTTGCCGGTCGACACCATCGTCGTCTGCGCCGGCCAGGAATCGCAGCGCGAGCTGCAGGCGCCGCTGGAGGCCGCCGGCATTAGCGTGAGCCTGATCGGCGGCGCCGATGTTGCATCCGAACTCGACGCCAAGCGCGCCATCGACCAGGGTACGCGGCTGGCGGCGAGTCTTTGATTATGCGACGCGGACGCAAGCCGGGATCGCCCAATTCGAACACGCCAGGCGACGCCAGCCGGCGCGAGGAATTGTTGCGCACCGCCGCGCGCCTGTTCGTCGACAAGGGTTTCGAAGCGACGACGACGCGCGACATCGCCGACGCCGTCGGGATGCGCTCCGGCAGCCCGTTCTATCACTTCCGAAGCAAACAGGATCTGCTCAAGGCCGCGATGGCCGAGGGGCTGGAAACCGGTTATCGCAGCCTGCTGGCCGCCATCGAAGGCATCGACGACCCGGCGCTGCGGCTGCGCGTGCTGATCCGGACGCACCTCGGCAATCTGCTCGAAGGCGAATGCGAAGCGCCGCTGCTGCTCTTCGAATCGCGCTCCCTCGACGCGGCGGCGCGCGCCGAGATCGCGGCGATCACCGATCGCTACCAGAAACCGTGGCAGGAGACGCTCGACGCGCTCGCCGCGGCAGGCCAGCTGAACAGCGCGCAGCCGCCGGTGCGCCTGCTGCTCTTCGGCATGCTCAACTGGACGCCGCAGTGGTATCGCGCCGATGGCGGGCAATCGCTCGACCAACTGACCGACTGCGTGATGGCGCTGAACGTGGCCTTTCCGGTCGCCGCCGGCCTGGCGCTGTGGCG
>CALMWD010000085.1 GCA_937873105.1 uncultured Rhodanobacteraceae bacterium | reverse complement strand
TTACGCGCTGCGCGTGCGTGGCGCGAACGGACCGACCTGGCTGCTCGCGCACGGCGCCTTTGCCGACGCGACCGCAGCCAAGGCCGCGCAGGCGCGCTTGCCCCGGGTCTCGGGCCTGCTCGCGCAATGGCCGCGCCGCATCGGTGCGCTGCAGACCGAAATCTCGCAAGGACAATAAGCCCCATGTCGAACGGATTCGCGCCGCTGGCGAACGATCGTTTCCTGCGCGCGCTCAAGCGCCAGCCGGTGGACCGCACGCCGGTGTGGATCATGCGCCAGGCCGGTCGCTACCTGCCGGAATACCGCGCCACCCGGGCCCGCGCCGGGTCCTTCATGAACCTGTGCCAGTCGCCGGAACTGGCCTGCGAAGTCACGCTGCAGCCGCTCGAACGGTTCCCGCTCGATGCCGCCATCCTGTTCTCGGACATCCTCACCGTGCCGGATGCGATGGGCCTCGGCCTCTCGTTCGCGGAAGGCGAGGGACCGCGCTTCGCGCGGCCGGTCCGCAGCATCGCCGACATCGATGCGCTGCGCGTGCCGAGCATCGACGCGACCCTGCGCTACGTCACCGACGCGGTGACGCTGATCCGGCGCGAACTACAAGGCCGGGTGCCGCTGATCGGGTTCTCCGGCAGTCCGTGGACCCTGGCCTGCTACATGATCGAAGGCGGCGGCTCGGAATACTTCGAGCGCGCCAAGGCCCTGCTGTGGAACGAGCCGGCGGCCGCGCACCGGCTGCTCGACGTGCTCGCGCAAAGCGTGACCGCCTACCTGCAGGCGCAGCTCGATGCCGGCGCGCAGGCGCTGATGCTGTTCGATACCTGGGGCGGGGCGCTGTCGGCCGACCACTACCGCGAATTCTCGCTGCGCTACATGGCGCAGATCGCGTCCGCGCTGAAGCGCGGCGAGGGCGAGGCGCGAGTGCCGCTGATCCTTTACTCGAAGGGCGCGATGGGCCAGCTCGAAGCGATGGCCGGCACCGGCGTCGACGCCCTCGGCCTCGACTGGACGATCACGCTCGATGAAGCACGTCGCCGCGTCGGTGATCGCGTGGCGCTGCAGGGCAATGTCGATCCGGTCGTGCTCTACGCCGGCGTCGACGCCATCCGCGCCGAAGCGCGCAAGGCGGTGCGGAGTTTCGGTCCGCACCCGGGCCATGTCTTCAACCTCGGTCACGGCATCCATCCGACGATCGACCCCGAACACCTGCGCGCCCTCGTCGAGGCCGTGCACGACGAGAGCGCCGCGCTGTTCGCGTCGGCCGGCGGACAGGCCCGATGAGCAAGCCGATGATCGAAATGCGCAGCTCCACCATCCACGGCAACGGCGTGTTCGCCTTGCGCGACATCCCCGCGGGCACGGAGATCGTCGAATACGCCGGCAAGCGCCTGACGCATGCGCGCGCCGACCACAAGTACGGCGGCACCTCGATGAGCGGCCACACCTTTCTGTTCACGCTGAACGCGGACTACGTCATCGACGGCAACCAGGACGGCAACGACGCGCGCTGGATCAACCACAGCTGCGACCCGAACTGCCGTGCCTGGAAGATCGACGCCGAGGACGGCAACCCGAAGCACGACCGCGTCGTCATCGAAGCCCGGCGTGACATCGCCGCGGGCGAGGAACTCACCTACGACTACGGCATCGTGCTCGACGAGCCCTACACCCGCGAACTCAAGGCCGCCTGGGCCTGCCGCTGCGGCGCGAAGAACTGTTCCGGCACCATGCTCAAGCCCAAGCCGCGCAAGCCGGCCAAGAAGACGCGTTGAAGCACGTGCTCTTCGTCTGCAGCCGCAATCGGCTGCGCAGTCCGACCGCGGAGCAGGTGTTCGCGGACTGGCCGGGCATCGACGTGGCGTCGGCAGGCACGGACCAGGATGCCGAGGTGCCGCTGACGGCGGAGCTCGTGGACTGGGCCGAGCTGATCTTCGTGATGGAACCGATGCACCGGGACAAGCTGCGCCAGCGCTTTCGCGCGCAGCTGTCGAGGCAGCGCCTGGTCTGCCTGAACATTGCCGACGACTACGCGTACATGCAGCCCGAACTCGTGGCCCTGCTCAAGCGCAAGGTGATGCCGCACCTGATGGCGCGCTGAGCCTCAGTCGCGGACCATCGGCAGGTCGACGCCGTCCATGCGGAACGGGATCGAGACGATCTCCATGTCGCGGTTCACCAGGATCGCGAAATGCAGGTGCGGCCCGGACGAGAAGCCGGTGTTGCCGCTGCGGCCGATCTCGTCGCCGACCGCCACGCGCTGCCCCGGCACCAGGTTGACGCTGTCCGCCGCGAGGTGTGCGTAGGTCGCCATGCTGCCGTCCTCGTGCAGGATGCGCACGTGGTTGGCCTTGTCGCGGAAGGTGCTGCGGTCGAGCCCGGATTCGAAGAAGCGGTCCTCGAGGAAGACCACGACGCCGGCGCGCGCCGCCACCACCGGCGTGCCCTCGGCCGCGGCGATGTCGATGGCATATCGCGAAAAGCCCTCGTTGTGGGTCGGTCCGTCGAAGGTCTGCGAGAGGCGCGAACGCTTCGTTTCGGCCAGCGGCCAGGCGTAGATGTGGTCGCGGTCGGGACGCGCGTCGGGCGCGCCGACGGTCGCGGTCAGGCTGAAGTTGGCCGAGCCCACGCGCAGCGGGTCCAGGCCCTGGACCAGAACGATCTCGCGGGACTCGAGCGGCGCCAGGGTCAGCTTCGGTACCAGGGCCCGGTTCAGGCGGGCATTGTCGAGGCTGCCCGTCTCGATGTGGACGGTCACGGGCGCATGCAGGCGGTTGCGCAGCATCAGGCCGGTGCCGCCGACGCGCGGCACCGGCGTCGCGTACACCGGCATGCGGCTGAGCCGAATCGAGCGGCGCCGGTCCTCGGCCGGGTCGGCCGGCAGCAGGTACTCGCCGCCGACGGCCTCCGCGGTGGAGGGCACGTCGATGCGCACCTGCTGGGTATCGGCCGCGTCCCCCGCCTGCACGATGCCGGCGACCAGGATCAGGGCCGCTGCGGCGAGGCATCGCCACCCGTTCACGGGCCGGCCCGCGCCAGTCGTGCCGAGAACTCGGCGGCGGCCTCGTAGCCGATCAGGCGTTCGCCGCGGACTTCGTTGCCGGCCGGGTCGAAGAACAGCGTCGCCGGCGGACCGATGATGCCGAAGCGCTGCTGCAGCGCAACGTGCGCCTCCGATTGCTCGGTCACGTCGGCCTTGACCAGCACGTAGCCGGCGGCGGCGGCGACCACGGCCGGGTCGCGGAAGGTGGTGCGTTCCATGCGCTTGCACTCGATGCCCCAGGCCGCATAGAAGTCGAACAGCACCGGCTTGCCGGCCGCCTTGGCCTGGGCCAGCGCGGCATCGAGCGCCTCGTTCGAGTTCGCCTTCGCGAAGACCAGCGCGTCGCCGCCGCCGCCGCCGCTCGAACTCGATGCACGCGCGCCGAGATTCTCCAGCGGACGCGCCCAATCGCGCGCGCCCGAGGCCATGCCGATGAACTGCAGCACGCCGAGGATGACGAAGATCAGGCCAATCGCCTTCCAGGTCTTCTGCCAGCCGGTGGCGTTCTCCGGCAGGCGTTCCAGCGCGTGCAGATGCACGCCCTTGCCGACCAGCAGAATGCCGGCGAGGAACATCACCCAGACCGGATCGAGGATGCGTTCCAGCATCCAGATCGCCAGCCACAGGAAGGCCACGCCGAAGGCGATCTTGACCAGTTCCATCCAGCGTCCGGCGCGCGGCAGCCAGCGTGCGCCGGTGCCGAAGGCGAGCAAGGGCAGGCCCATGCCGATGGCGAGAGAAAACAGGGCCAGGCCGCCGAAGATCGGATCCTTGGTCTGCGAGATGTAGACGACCGCGCCGGCCAGCGGCGGGGCCACGCAGGGGCCGACGATCAGGGCCGACAGCGCGCCCATGATGGCGACGCCGGTCAGCGAGCCGCCCTCGACCTGGTTGCTCGTGGTCGTCAGTTTCGTCTGCCAGCGGCTCGGCAGCTGCAGTTCGTAGAAGCCGAACATCGACAGCGCCAGCGCCACGAAGACCAGGGCGAAACTGACCAGGATCCAGGGCTTCTGGAACAGCGCCTGCAGGTTCTGGCCGGCCAGGCCGGCAACGACGCCGACCAGGGTGAAGACGATGGCCGAGGCCAGCACGTACACCAGCGACAGCACGAAGGCGCGGCGCGTGCTCAGGTTGTCGCCGGCCCCGGCGACGATGCCGGAGAGGATCGGCACCATCGGGAACACGCAGGGCGTGAACGCGAGGCCGATGCCGACCAGCAGGAACACCAGCATCGCGAACCAGCGGTTGCCGCCGCGCAGGCTGTCGGCGAAGAAGTCGGCGCTGCCCTCGGCCGCCGGCAGCGGCTCGGCGGCGCGCAGTTCCGGGCTGCTGGGCGCGATCGCGGCGCGCGCGGCGGCGAGTTCCTCGGCGCCGGCTTCCGGCAGGGATACGGCCAGGATGCGCGTCATCGGCGGGTAGCAGATGCCGTCGAGCTGGCAACCCTGCAGGTTCACGCGCAACTGGATGTCGCGTGCCGCACCGTCCTTGCGCGCCAGCGTGATCGGGATTTCGACGAGGTCGAAGAACACCTCGACGCGGCCGAATTCCGGATCGTCGAAACTGCGGCTCGGCGGCCAGCGCGGCGCACCGAGTTCGCCGACCGACGGGTCTTCAAGGATGAAACCGGTCTTGTCGCGATACAGGTAGTAGTCCTTCGGCATCGTGAAGCGCGCCAGCAGCTCGGTGCCGCTCGTGGCGATCGTCTCGACCTGGAAGGCTTCCTCCTCCGGCAGCGGCAGCGCATCGACCGCGGCCGGCTGCGACGCGGCGGTGCCGGGCAGGCTGAGCGGGGCGGGCGCAGCCACGACCGGCACGTTCGCCATCGTCGACGCCGATGCCGTGCCCGGGAGCGACAGGGCCGGCGCCACCGCATCCATGGCCGTTTCGTCGGGCAGGGCCCGCGCCGGATCCGGCAAGGACACCACCACTTCCTTGCGTTGCGGCGGGTAGCAGATGCCGGCGTCGGCGCAGCCCTGGTAGCTGACCTTGAAGCGCAGCATCGTCACGCCGTCGGCGGCCGCGCCGGTGAGCTTGGCGGTGACGTTGTCGCGGTAGGTTTCCATGCGCCCGAAGAACTGGTCCTCCTTGATCTTGCCGGGCGGCAGGTGCAGCGGGTTGGCCTTGAAGCTGGCCTCGTCCGCGAGCACGACCTTGATGCGTTCCTTGTACAGGTAGTAGCCCGGCGCCACCTTCCAGCGGAACTCGATCCAGCCCGGCGTCACCGCCTCGGCTTCGAGCCGGAAGGCCTCGTCGACGGGGAGCAGGTCCTGCTCGTCGATGGCCAGCGCCGGCGTGCCGGCCAAGGCCAGGGCGAGCCACGCGAAGACGCGTCCCGGCCAGTGTGCGAATACGTTCATGGGCGATCCGGAAGTTTCGTTGAGGCTTGAGACCGGCAATCTTGGCAGCGCATGGCAGCCCGCGAAAGCGAGGACCCGAGGGAGATGGGGACCGCATCCGGCGGCACAAGTTCGCGTCGCCGCCGCCAGCCACTAGAATGCCCGGCCCAATGATCGATTCCTCCGAGTAAGCGCCATGTCCGATACGCCCCCCGACCGCCTGTCCGTGAACCCGCGCAGCCCGTTCTACGACGAGGCCGTGCTCGCGCGCGGCATCGGCATCCGTTTCAAGGGCGTGGAGCGCAACGACGTCGAGGAATACTGCGTGAGCGAGGGCTGGATCCGCGTCGCCGCCGGGCGCGCGCTCGACCGCCGCGGCAACCCGATCACCTTCAAGCACAGCGGCCCGGTCGAGCCGTACTTCAAGACCGAGGCGGCCGCCGAGTAAGCCGCCGCCGGGCGGTTGCAGATCCTGCCGATCGATCGCGTCTCCCGCGCCGAAGCCCGGGCGCGCGGCGATGATGCCTGCGCGCGATTCGGCGCGAACGGGGAAGAGGCATGGACCAGGAACAATCACTGCGCGACTCGCGCAGCATCGTCGCGTGGCGCGTCGTGCTGGCGGCGCTGATCGCCGTGCATGGCTGGTATCGATTCGCGAGCGGCGGCGTGCCGCTGTTCGGCGTCTGGCTGGATGCCCAGGGCTGGCCGTTCGGCTTCGCCATCGCCGCCGCCGTCACCGCGCTCGAAATCCTCGGCGCGCCGCTGCTCGCGCTCGGACGCGCGCAGTTCGCGCTGTGCCTGGCGTACGCGGCGGTCTACAGCGTCGGCCTGGTCATCGTGCACTGGCCCTATGGCTGGTTCGTGGTCGGCGCCGGCCGCAACGGCATGGAGTACAGCGTGCTGCTGATCGCGAGTTTCCTGATCCTGGCCTGGCAGTCGCGCCCGCGGCGCGCGCCGGTGTCCTGATCTTCCGCCGCGTTGCGGATCCTGCGCATCGCGGCGCCGACGCCGACGCCGCCCGAACGCCGCAACTGCCTGATGCGATTCGCCCTGCGGGCGCGAGACCGGGCGCGGTCACGCAACAACTGCAACGACGGCGCGCAACGGCACATTGAGCGGCTGCGGGCGGGCTCGCAAGGTCGGGCCAGGACGCGGGCTACCGCGTTCGTTCGCGGCGCCCGCGCGCCGCGGATCCACCCCGATCCCAAGGAGTCGTCATGAACCACATCCGCACGCTGAAGCGTTCCGCGCTCGCGCTGGCCATCGCCATGGCCGCGTCGGCGCCGCTTCACGCCCAATCGAATTCGCAGGGCTACATCTTCGGCCAGGTCGGCGGAGGCGGCAGCGTCGTCGTCGAGAACCTCGGTACCGGCCTGAAGCGCGAGATCGCCGTCGACGCCGACGGCAACTTCCGCGCCTCGGCCCTGCCCACCGGCCGTTATCGCGTCACCTACAACGGCCAGACCAAGGACGCCGTGGTCAACGTCGGTTCCGGCACCGCGGTGAGCTTCGCCGAGACCACGCTGACCACGGTCGACGTGATCGGCAACATCAATCCGATCGACCTGTCCTCGGTCGAATCGACGACGGTGCTGACCGCCGAACAGGTCGAGAAGCTGCCGGTGCCGCGCACGATCACCAATGTCGCCCTGCTCGCGCCGGGCACGGTGCGCGGCGACGCCGCCTTCGGCAACCTGGCCTCGTTCGGCGGTTCCTCGGTGGCCGAGAACGCGTTCTTCGTGAACGGCTTCAACATCACCAATTCGTTCAACAATCTCAACTTCGGCCAGGTGCCGTTCCAGGCCATCGCCGAACAGCAGGTCAAGACCGGCGGTTACGGCGCCGAGTTCGGCCGCGCCACCGGCGGCGTGGTCAACCTGGTCACGCGCCGCGGCAGCAACGAGTTCCAGGCCGGCGGCAGCCTGTACTACTTCCCGGATTCGCTCAGCGGCGAAACCCCGGACGTCTACTCGCTGGACGGCGACCTGATCGCGAACAACGCGGAAGACGCCAACGGCGACGCGATGACCGCCGCGCTGTGGGCCTCGGGCGCGCTGATCCAGGACCGCCTGTTCGCCTATGCCCTGGTCGAATACGGCCAGACCCGCGACGGCCAGACCTACAACCCGGTCGGCACCGCCTTCAACACCGAGGACAGCAACAAGGCGCCGACCTGGCTGACCAAGTTCGACTGGAACATCAGCGACAACCACCTGCTCGAACTGACGGCGTTTTCCGACACCAACGAGATCGAGAACGACGTCTACGAGGCACTCGGCGACGGCACCACGCGCGGCGCCTACAAGGGCACGGCCTATACCGAGAACGGCGGCGAGAGCTGGTCGCTGAAGTACACCGGCTACCTGAGCGACAACTTCACGCTCTCGGCCCTTTACGGCCACGGCGAGTCCAGCCGCGCCAACTACGGCATCGCCGCGAACGGCCTGCGCCAGGAGTATTCCGGCAACGTCGGCGGCGCGGTCAGCGGCTGCCCGGTCATCACCGACATCCGCACCGGCGTGAACACCGGCGAGGTGCCCGCGATCACCGGCTGCAACTACATCGGCGTGCTCGGCTCGACCGAGGCCGAGGACCAGCGCGACCAGTTCCGCCTCGACGCGGAATGGGTGCTCGGCGACCACCTGCTGCGCTTCGGCATCGACCTCGACCAGTTCGACAGCTTCGACGCGCGCACCTTCGAAGGCGGCGCCGCGTGGCAGTACCGCAATCCGCTGACCTCGGGCCCGCTGGCCGGGCTGAACCGCGTGCGCAAGCGCGTGTTCCAGACCGGCGCCGGCGTCGCCGTCGATTCCGAGGCGTTCTACATCGAGGACCGCTGGCAGATCGGCGACAACCTGATGGTCTACGGCGGCCTGCGCTGGGACAGCTTCGAGAACCTCAACGGCGACGGCGAGGCCTTCGTCAAGATCGACAACCAGTTCGGTCCGCGCCTCGGCTTCTCCTGGGACGCCAAGGGCGACCAGAGCCTGAAGGTCTTCGGCAATGCCGGCCGCTACGCATTGCCGCTGACCGCGACCGTGGCGGTGCGCGGCGCCAGCCGCTCGCTGTTCTCGGAAGAGTTCTACACCTACACCGGCATCGACCCGGTCACCGGCGCGCCGACCGGCCTGACCCGCGTGCCGAACCCGAATTGCGGCGGCTGCGACACGCGTTACCTCAACAACGAGTTCGGCGTCGGCAAGGATCCGCGCGGCATCGCGTCCGAGAACCTGGAGCCGATGTACCAGGACGAGTACATCGTCGGCGCGCAGTTCCAGTTCAACGACGCGCTCTCCGGCGGCGTGCGCGGCATCTACCGCGACCTCAAGCGCGCCATCGCCGACCAGTGCGACTACCGCCCGATCCTGCAGTACGCGATCGACACCGATCTCGAGGTCAATCCCTACAACCCGGGCTTCGCGTTCTGCCATCTGTACAACCCGGGATCGGACGGCATCTTCAACGTCGACGTCGACGGCGACGGCACCTTCGAGCGCATCACCATCGCCGCCGACGTGCTCGGTCCGGAAGCCATCCGCAAGTACACCGCGGTCGAACTGTTCACCGAAGGCCGCTGGGACCGCTTCTTCCTGCAGGGATCCTGGACGATCGCGCACAGCTGGGGCAACACCGAGGGCGGCGTGAAGTCGGACATCGGCCAGGCCGATACCGGCACCACCCAGGACTTCGACTATCCGGAGCTCACCATCGGTTCCTACGGCGACCTGCCGAACGACCGTCGCCACAGCCTCAAGCTGTTCGGCAACTACCAGTTGAACGACGAATGGTCGATCGGCGGCAACCTGCTGGTGCAGTCGGGTCGTCCGATCAACTGCTTCGGCTTCCTCGGCGGCAGCAACACCTCGCATTACGCGAACGGCTACTTCTCGTGCGATCCGGGCGCGCCGCAGGAGACC
>CALMWD010000084.1 GCA_937873105.1 uncultured Rhodanobacteraceae bacterium | reverse complement strand
CACGTGCTGGTCGCCGGCAGCGGCGACCTGGGCAGCCGCATCGCCTGCGGCTTGCGCGAGGCCGGCGCGCGGGTGCAAGCCCTGGCACGGCGGCCGCGGCCGCACCAATCGGACGTTCTGGCCCTCGACCTGACCCGGCCGATCTCCGGCGGCATCGACGGCCAGTTCGATGCAATCGTGCATTGCCTGAGTCCGGCCAGCCGCGACGAGCAGGCGTATCGCGGCGTCTACGTCGATGCCCTGCGGCATCTGCTCGACGCGCTGCCGACCGTGCCGCGGCTGGTCTTCGTGTCGAGCACCGCGGTCTACGGCGACCACGGCGGCGACTGGGTCGACGAGCAGGCGCCATGCCGGCCGACCGGTTTCAATGGCCGGGTCCTGATCGAAGCCGAGCAGCTGGCGCGCGCCTCGGGTCGCGACGCACTGCTGCTGCGACCGGGCGGCATCTACGGGCCCGGCCGCGAGATGCTGTTGCGGCGCGTGCGCTCCGGTGCGCCGCTGCCGGTCTCCGAGCCGCCGCTGTACACGAACCGCATCCATGTCGACGACGCCGCCGCCGCGACCGTGCACCTGCTGCTGCGTGGCGCCAGCGGTGTTTTCAACCTGGTCGACGATGCGCCGGCGCCGCAGCCCGAGGTCCTGGACTGGCTCGCCGACCGCATGGGCTTGCCGCGACTGGCACGGGTGGCCGGCGTGCGCCCCGACGAGAACAAGCGCATCGCGAACGCCCGCCTTCGCGCCGCCGGCTTCGTGTTCCGCCACCCCGACTACCGTTCCGGGTACGCCGAATTGCTGCGGTGACGCCGCTCCCGCCCGCGGGAGTAGACTCGGCCGGTGCATCCGCACGTCCCCACAGAGCGAGGAAGATCATGGCTGCCAGCATCGTGAAGGTCATCGAGATCACCGCATCGTCCGGCAAGGGCATCGACGACGCCGTCCAGTCCGGCCTGAAGAAGGTCGCGAAGACGGTGAAGGGCATCAAGGGCGCCTGGGTCAACGACATCAAGGTCGTGACCAGCGACGACGGCAAGGTCGTCGAGTGGCGCGTGAACATGAAGGTCAGTTTCGTCGTCGACTGAGCATCCCGACCGATGACGCGATGCCGACGGCTCGCGTCATCGGCCAAGGGTACGGCTTTTCATTCCTGTCGCCGTGGCTTATTGTTGCGGAAGGATCGCAACAGTTGTTTGCGACGCACGCCGCCCGGGCGGTCGAGGGACAGGAATGGCCAACGAAGCCGTAGTGATAGGACTGCTGGAAGACGACCGCGACCAGGCCGAGCTGTATCGGGCCTGGCTCGAACAGGCCGGCTTCATGGTGCGCTCCTATGCCGAAGTGAAGGATTTCCGCCGCCGACTCGGCGCCGAATCGATCGACCTGCTGTTGCTGGACTGGAACCTCGGCGAGGGCTCCGGTCTGGATTTGCTGGAATGGCTGCGCCAGTCCGCGCATGTGCGCCTGCCGGTGATCTTCCTGACCGCGCGCACGGCCGAAGAGGACATCGTCTCCGGCCTCAGAGCCGGCGCCGACGATTACGTGGTCAAGCCAGCCAAGGCGTCCGAGCTGATTGCGCGCATCCAGACCGTGCTGCGTCGCAGCGGCGTCGCCAATACGCCGACCGGCGGCGGCGGAGCCTGGGTCGAGGAAGTGCTGCCGTACAAGTTCGACCTGGACAAGCGCTCGGTGACGCTGAACGGCGAACTGATCGAACTCACCGACCGCGAGTTCGACCTGGCCTCCTACCTGTTCCGTCGCCACGGCCGCATCGTCAGCCGCGCCTCGCTGCTGGAGAACGTCTGGAACCTGGGCGGCGACGTCAATACACGCACCGTCGACACCCACGTCAGCAGACTGCGCAAGAAGATGATGTTGAGCGGCGAGAGCGGCTGGGTGCTGAGCGCGGTCTACCAGCACGGCTATCGCCTCGAACCGGCGAAGTGATTCCCATCGATTGAACGGCCGGACGGCCTCGGCACTCCGGCGCAGGAGTGCCGACGATGTTGTCTGACGAACTGGTCCAGACCTTTCAGCGCCTCATGGCCGACGCCGAGGCGGCGGGCGAGACCGACGCGAACGCGATGAGCCTGGCCACGACGCAGGCCGACGGCCGGGTGTCCTCGCGCATCGTGCTGATGAAGCAGCTCGATGCGCGCGGCTTCGTGTTCTACACCAACCTCGACAGCGACAAGGGCCGCCAGCTGCGCGCGCATCCGCGCGCGGCCCTGTGCTTCCCCTGGAAGAAGCTGCGCCACGGCGTGCAGGTGCGCGTCGAGGGACCGGTCGACCCCGTCGCCGATGCCGAGGCCGCCGCCTACTTCGCCTCGCGTCCGCGCGAGAGCCAGCTCGGCGCCTGGGCCTCGCTGCAGTCGCAGACCTTGCCCGATCGCGGCACCTTCGAAGCCCGCTACGCCGAAGTCGAGCAGCGTTACGCGAATGCGCCGGTGCCGCGGCCGCCACACTGGTCCGGCCAGCGCGTGGTGCCGGACCTGATCGAGTTCTGGTATGGCGTGCCGTTCCGCCTGCACGAGCGCCATCGCCACGAATGGCGCGACGGCACCTGGCAGTTTCGTCTGCTCTACCCGTGAGCCTGCGTTATCCCGAGCGCATCGTCTGCCTGACCGAGGAGCCGACCGAGGTCCTGTACGCGCTTGGCGAACAGGACCGCATCGTCGGCATCTCCGGCTTCACCGTGCGGCCGCCGCGGGCGCGCAAGGACAAGCCGAAGGTCTCGGCCTTCCTGAGCGCAAAGATCGAACGCATTCTCGACCTGAAGCCGGACCTCGCGATCGGCTTCTCGGATCTTCAGGCCGACATCGCGCAGGCGCTGATCAAGGCCGGCGTCGAAGTCTGGATCAGCAACCATCGCTCGGTCGACGGCATCCGCGCCTACATCCTGCGCCTCGGTGCCATGGTCGGCGCGTTCGAGAAGGCGCGCGCCTATCTCGCCGGGATCGACGCCGGCATCGCCCGCGTCCGCACCCGTGCCGAGGCCTTGCCGCGACGGCCGCGCGTCTATGTCGAGGAATGGGACGAGCCGCGCATCAGCGGCATCCAGTGGGTCTGCGAACTGGTGCGGATTGCCGGCGGCGACGACATCTTCCCCGAGCTCGCGGCCGAGCCCTTGGCGAAACATCGCATCCTCGCCAATGACGACGAGATCCTGCGGCGCGCGCCGGAGCTGGTGATCGGTTCCTGGTGCGGCAAGAAGTTCCAGCCGGAGACGGTGGCGTCGCGCCCGGGCTGGGCGGACCTGCCGGCGGTGCGCCACGGCGCCCTGGTCGAGGTCAAGTCGCCCCTGATCCTGCAGCCGGGCCCGGCTGCATTGACCGACGGTTTGCAGGCCCTGCATGCGGCGATCGCGCGGGTCGCGATGTGCGAGGATCGGTGACATCCATCGAGGAGTCGCCCATGCGTGCCATCCACATCGAACGCCATCGCACCGAACGCATCGGCTGGTTGCGCGCCGCCGTGCTCGGCGCCAACGACGGCATCATCTCGACGGCCA
>CALMWD010000083.1 GCA_937873105.1 uncultured Rhodanobacteraceae bacterium | reverse complement strand
CGGCAACGTGCGCGAACTCGGGCACCTGGTCGAACGCGCGGTGCTGATGACGCCGGGCGACATCATCGAGGACTTCGCGCTCGATCCGAGCCTGCCGCCGGTGGCGAAGTCCGCCACCGCGCCTTCGCCGGCGACCGCCGCCGCTGCCGATGCCCAGACCATCGAGCAGGCCGAGGAGGCGATGATCCGCAATGCCCTCGACCGCACCGGCGGCAACGTGCTGAAGGCGGCGGGCCTGCTCGGCCTGAGCCGCGGCGCCTTGTACCGGCGTCTCGAAAAGTATGGCCTGCGCGGCGACTGACGCATGCGCCTGGTGCCCGGCATCGACCAGGAATCGGGGCGCAGGCCGCGCCTGAGCTACGAAGCGGCGATCCTGCTCGCGGCCCTGCTCGTCGTGGTGCCGATGCTGGGCGCGGCCTTGCTGCTGGTGTACTCGGCGAGCGCGCGCGAACACTGGATCGTGCTGCTGTCGCTGGGACTGTTCGTCAGCCTGATCCTGGCGTTCCGCCTGCGTGCGCGCGTGGTGTTCCCGCTGTACACGCTGTCGAACCTGCTCGAAGCCCTGCGCGAGGGCGACTACTCGCTGCGCGGTTCGCGCGCGCGCCGCGGCGACGCCATCGGCGAGGTGGTCTGGGAAGTCAACGCGCTGTCGCAGACGCTGCGCGAACAGCGGCTGCGCGTCGAGGAGACGATGGCCCTGCTGTCCAAGGTGGTGGCCGAGATCGACATCTCGGTGTTCGCCTTCGACGCGAACCAGCACCTGCGCCTGATCAACCCGGCCGGCGCCCGCCTGCTCGGCCTGCATCCGCGCGATGCCGAGGGTCGCAGCGCCGAATCGCTGGGCCTGCTCGACTGCCTCGCGGTCGACGGCGCACGCACCTTGCGACGCAGTTTCCCGGGCGGCGAGGGCCGCTTCGACGTGCGTCGCAGCACGTTTCGCGAAGGCGGACTGCCGCACGAACTCGTGGTCGTGACCGACCTCAGCCGCGCCCTGCGCGAAGAAGAGCGCCAGGCCTGGCAACGCCTGATCCGCGTGCTCGGGCACGAGCTCAACAACTCGCTGGCGCCGATCAAGTCGATGGCCGGCACGCTGCGTGCGCTGACGGCGCGCGATCCCTTGCCCTCGGACTGGCGCGAGGACCTGTCGACCGGCCTGAACCTGATCGGCGATCGCGCCGAGGCCCTGACGCGCTTCATGCTCGGCTACACCACGCTGGCGCGCCTGCCGCCGCCGGCCAAGCGTGCCACCGATGTGGCGGCCCTGCTGGCCCGCGTCGCGCAATTGCAGCAGGGCGTGACCGTGGTCTGCGATTGCGCGGCGATCCGCGATGTCGTCGTCGAACTCGATCCCGACCAGATCGAACAGGCCCTGATCAACCTGCTCAAGAACGCCGCCGAGGCGATGCAGCAGCAGGGCGAGATCCACGTCCTCGCGCGGATCGACGGCGACGGCGGCGGCGAGCGCCGATATCTGGCCGTCGAGATCGTCGACCAGGGCCCGGGCCTGGCCGCGACCGACAACCTGTTCGTGCCGTTCTTCACCACGAAACCCGGCGGCAGCGGCATCGGCCTGGTGCTCGCACGCCAGATCGCCGAAGGCCACGGCGGCACCCTGACCCTGGAGAATCGTCGCGATGCGCGAGGCTGCATCGCGCGGGTGGTGGTGCCGGTGTAGGCGAATCGGGCCATTCATGGCCCCATGCCAGAGCCCTTCCAAGGCGCCAAGTCCTCAGGAACTGCACGACAGCATCGAACAGCCGGCCTGGTCGCGCGCCCAGTCCGGGCGCTTGCCGGCCTGGTGCTCGAAACCGGCGCGTTCGGTGTAGGGAGCGGAGGTGGCTTCGAGCAGTCGCCGCAGCGGTTCGAGGTCGTCGTTTTCCGCGGCCTCGATCGCTTCCTGGCAGAGCCAGTTGCGCGGCAGGTACAGCGGATTCGCGGCGTTCATGCGCGCGCGCCGGGCCGCGGCCGTGGTCTCGGTCTCGCGGGTTCGACGCATGTAGCGATCCAGCCAGGACTGCAGCATCGGCAGCGCAGCCGCGAACTTCTCCGGTTCGTAGGCGTGTGCGGCGAAGTCCGGTGCCTGCGTCGCATCGGCCAGCGTGCGGAAGAACAGGGTGTAATCGATGCTGCTGTTGGCGAGGAGTTCGTACGCATCCTGGACGAGCACGAGGTCCTCGTCGCGCAGCACCTCGAAGCCGAACTTCGCCGCAGTCATCACCCGTGCGGTGGCCTGGTGGTGCGCGGCGTAATGGTCGAGGCCGGACTGCAGTTCCGACTCCGGGACCTGCGACAGCAGGGCGCTGCCGAGTCGCGCCAGGTTCCAGTGCACGACCGCGGGCTGGCGGCCGTAGGCGTAGCGCCGCCCTTGCGCATCGGTGGTGTTCGGGGTGAACGCGGGATCGTAGTCCTCGACGAAACCGAAGGGACCGTAGTCGATGCTCAGCCCCAGCACGCTCATGTTGTCGGTGTTCAGCACGCCGTGCACGAAGCCGATGCGCATCCATTGCGCGGCCAGTTCGGCGCTGCGTTCGCAGATCTCGCGGAACCAGTGGGCGCGGCGTTCGCTCGCGGATCCTTCCAGATGCGGGAAGTCGCGTGCCAGGGTGAAGTCGACCAATCGGTCGAGCAGGGCGGTCTCGTCGGTCGCGGCCAGGACCTCGTAGGGCCCGACGCGCAGGAACGAGGGCGCGACCCGGCAGA
>CALMWD010000082.1 GCA_937873105.1 uncultured Rhodanobacteraceae bacterium | reverse complement strand
ACCACTGGTCCCAGCAGACCAGCACGCCGAGCTTGCCGACCGAGGTCTGGATCGGTTCGAAGCCGAGGTCGCCGGGCGTGAAGTAGAACTTCTCCAGGAATCCCGGATCGTCCGGGATGTGCATCTTGCGGTACTTGCCGGCGATCGAGCCGTCGCGCTCGAAGACGACGGCGGTGTTGTGATACAGCCCGGCGGCACGACGCTCGAACAGCGAGGCCACGACGACCAGGCCGAGTTCCCTCGCGAGCGCGCCGAGGCGTTCGGTGCTCGGGCCCGGAATCGGTTCGGCGCGGTCGAATTCGTCGACCGATTCGTGCTGGCAGAAGTAGGCGCCGTTGTGCAGTTCCTGCAGCAACACCAGTTGCACGCCGTTTGCCTTGGCTTCGCGCAGGCCGGCTTCGATGGCGTCGAGATTCGCCGCGACCGAGCCGCGGTCCTTCTCCTGCAGCAGTGCGACGGACAGGGACTTACGCGACATCGACGACTCCTTCGGGCAATTGCATGGTGATGCAGTGCAGGCTGCCGTTCTGTTCGATCAGCGAGCGCGCCGGCACCGCGACGATCTCGCGTTCCGGGAAGGCGCGCGCCAGGACGCGCAGCGCTTCTGCATCGGCGCGATCGCCATAGGCCGGCATCAGCACCGCACCGTTGACGATCAGGAAGTTCGCATACGAGGCGGCCAGGCGACGGCCGTCCTCGGCATGAATGGGCTTCGCCCACGGCAATGCCAGCAGGCGATAGGGATGGCCGTCGACGTCGCGCATCGCCGCCAATTCGTCGCGCATCGCCGCCAGCGGCGCGAAATGCGGATCGGCGGCATCGTCGCAGGCCTGGAACACCACGGTACGGTCCGGCGCGAAGCGGGCGAGGGTGTCGATGTGGGCGTCGGTATCGTCGCCCTGGAGTTCGCCGGACTTCAGCAGCACGACCTGGGCGGCCGAGAAGATCTTGCCCAGCGCTTCCCCGAGGGCGGCTTCGTCCATCGCCGGGTGCCGCTGCCGCAAACAGGTCAGCGTGCTCATCAGCGTGCCGTTGCCATCCACTTCGATGGCGCCGCCTTCGAGGGCGAAATCGACGCGTTCGTGTTCGGCGTTGCGGAAGAGCCCGTTCGCGAACAAGCGGCCGATCAGCAAGTCGTCGCGCGAGGCGCCGAACTTGCCGCCCCAGCCGGTGAAGCGGAAGTCGAGCAGGCGGAAGCGATCGCCGTCGCGTTGGGTGATCGGACCGGAGTCGCGCAGCCAGGTGTCGTCGTATTCGGCCAGCATCAGGCGTACCCGGCCGAGGTCCACGCCGGCGCCGGCGAGGCGTACCAGCGCGTGCTCGCGCAGGGCGTCGTCGGCAACGACCACGACCAGGCGCTGGAAGCGCGTGACGGCGGCGGCGAGCGCGACATAGGTCGACTCGACATCGGCGAGGTTCGCCGCCCAGTCGGTGCCGGCGTGCGGCCACGCGATCAGGACCGCCGACTGGGTTTCCCACTCGGCGGGGAGTTGCCATGCGCTATCGTTCATTGGACGGGCTTCGGTCCTTGCTCGGTCGGCGACGACTTGTTGAGGACGGCGTGCACCACGTGCTCGTGCTCGAAGTACACGGTGAAGGCCGGATAGATCCAGCGCGTGATCGGCGGATCGCCCACCGGCTCGCGCTTCTCGTTCGGCGCGCCGAACTGGGCTTCGACCTGGCTCATCAGGCTGCCGCGGCGCGGCAGGGCCGCCGCTTCGGCGCGTTTGCCGCGTTCGACCAGCAGGGTATCGGCCTGGACCGCGGCAACCGACAGGGCGCAGGCGAGGGCGATCAGGACACGCTTCATGGCAGCCTCCCGAACAAGGATTGGGGCGCGCTTTGTAGCAAATGCGGGGGCGCGGCGCCATGACGCGT
Source organism: uncultured Rhodanobacteraceae bacterium (assembly GCA_937873105.1). Taxonomy (GTDB): domain Bacteria; phylum Pseudomonadota; class Gammaproteobacteria; order Xanthomonadales; family Ahniellaceae; genus JADKHK01. Next base: position 166 of record CALMWD010000082.1, on the reverse strand, counting down.
CAACCGGTTCCGGCGATCGGCGTTAATCTCCGCACTTCCGCGATGGGAGCACGACCATGGATCCAGCCCGCCGCGCCCTGCTCGGCATCGCGCCCGGTACGGCCGCGTCGCACAAACACACGGGGCCGCACCCCGACGACCCCAGCCTGCCGGCCCCGGACGAGAT
>CALMWD010000081.1 GCA_937873105.1 uncultured Rhodanobacteraceae bacterium | reverse complement strand
GACTGGCGACGACGAAACGTCCATCGGCCAGGGCGAATGCGCCGCCGTCGCCGACCCGGTCCTCGGATTGCGCACCGACCAGGGAATTCTGGGCCGCGACGGCGCCCGAGACGCCGCCGGTTCCCGCGAGCGTGGTCACGGCGCCGACATGGAAACCGCCGTTGCCGCTCCAGCGCGGCGACACCACCACGTACGTGCCCAGGGTGGATGCGGTGCCGCCGGTCAGGGCCAGCAATCGTTCGCCGACGCGGTCGCCGACGCTGGAACCCGTCAAGGAATTGTTGGTGGCGACCGTGCCGATTCGACCGCTGTTGCCGAAGCCGAACGTGATCGCCCCGGCGTCGGTGGTCGCGCCGTTGTCCCAGGACGGCGATCCGACGACGTAGTTGCCGTTGGCGAGGATCAGCGGAACGGTCTCGCCGACTCGGTCGTCCGCGCGTGCGCCGACCAGCGAGTTGCCTGCGCCCAGCGTGCCGACGACCCCGCCGCTGCCGTTGCCGAAGCTCACCGCGCCGGCGGCGGCGGCGCTGCCGTTGCGCCATTGCGGGCTGCGTACCAGGTAGCCGCCGCCGGGCAGGGGCGTCACGCCGGCGCTGCCGACCCGGTCGCCGGCATTGCCGCCGACGAGGGCGTTGCTCGGGCCCAGGGTGCCGGACAGTCCCAGCGCGCCGAAGCCGAAGGCCGCCGCACCGGCATCGACGGCGCCACCGTTGTTCCAGTCGGGCGCGACGACGACGAAGTTGCCGTTGGCCAGCGCCACCGGCGCCACTGCGCCGACGCGATCGCCGCTGCTGCTGCCGACCAGCGAGTTGGCCGTCGACACCACCCCGGTCCGCCCGCTCGCCGCCGTACCCATGGTGACGGCCCCTGCGTCCACGGCCGCGCCGTGATCGAAATCCGGACTGCTGGCCAGCCAGGAGCGGGTCGGACTGCTCAGCACGACGATGCCGCCCGCACCGATGCGGTCGCCGGCGCTGGCGCCGACCAGGGCGTTGGCGGCCGAGATCGGACCGACGATGCCGGTGACGAACGGGCCATGCACGACGGCGCCGGCATCGACCACGCCGCCGTTGTCCCAGTCGGCGACGACGACCACGTAGGCGCCATTGGACAGGGCGATCGGCGCGGTCTGCCCGACGCGGTCGTTCGCGCTGGAACCGACCAGCGAATTGGCCGCGGACACGACGCCGTTCACTCCGTGCTCGCCGTCCACGCGGGTGATCGCACCGGCGTTCGCGATGCCGCCGTGGCGCCAGGTGGGCGACCGCACCAGATAGTCGCCCGACGCCAGCACGATGACGCCGGCCGAACCCACCTGGTCGCCGGCACTCGTGCCCTTCAGCGTCGCGACAAGCACCCCGTTGGGCGCATAGTGGTGGACCGCACCGATGTCCTGCGGTCCTGCGGGCGCGTCGAAACTCGGGTCGGTCACGATGAAGTGCCCGTTCGGCAGCATGGTGAGGCTGGTGCCGAAGCGCTGTCCGCCCGGCGGACTCGCCAGCACGAACTGCGCGCCCGTGGCGGTTCCGCTGGCCAGCGCGGCCATCAGAAGCGTCGTCCGTGCGGCGAGGCGGGCTGCGGGAACGGTCGGGGGCATGGCGGGTTTCCTGTCGCGAACGCGCGTTGCCCGACTCTAACCCGAACCATGGCCGACTCCCGCCAGAGCAACGACGCGACTCGACCTTCGGCACATCGTCCGGGCGTGCCGCGTCCCTAGAATCGTCGGCGATTCGATGCCAAGGAGCGCGCGTGTTCCCACATCTGCACATCAGTGGTCCCGTCGTCGAGACCCCGCGCCTGATCCTGCGCATGCAGCAGCGGACCGATTTCGAACGCTTCGCCGAAGTGCTGGCGGACGAGCAGGCCGCGAAACACATCGGCGGCGTGCTGGTGCGCGCGGCGGCCTGGCGGCGCTTCCTGCAGATGCCCGGCGCCTGGGTGCTGCAGGGCTACGCGATGTTCAGCGTGGTCGAGAGGGCCAGCGGGCGCTGGCTCGGCATGACCGGCCCCTGGTTCCCGGACGGTTGGCCGGGCACCGAAGTCGGCTGGACCTTCCACCCGGACGCCTGGGGCAAGGGGTATGCGACGGAAGCGGCGACGGCCGCCATCGACTGGGCCTTCGCCCACCTCGACTGGACCGAGGTCATCCACAGCATCGATCCCGACAACCATGCCTCGATCAAGCTCGCCGAACGTCTCGGTTCGAGCTATCGCGGTCCGGGCCAGCTGCCCGAGCCCTTCGCCGACGCGAAGATCGGGCTCTGGGGCCAATCCCGCGCACACTGGCTGGCGCGCCGCGCCCAGGAGCAGCACGCATGATCACGATCCACGGCATGAACGCCTCGGGCAATTGCTACAAGCTGCAGCTGCTGCTGTCGCAGCTCGACCGGCCGTATCGCTGGAACGAAATGGATCTGTTCAACGGCGCGACGCGCACGCCGGAATTCCTCGCGAAGAATCCGAACGGCAAGGTGCCGCTGCTCGAGCTCGAGGACGGCCGCTGCCTGCCCGAATCGAATGCAATCCTGTGTTACCTGGCCGAGGGCACGCCGTATCTCCCCGACGACCGCTGGTCGCGTGCGCAAGCGATGCAATGGCTGTTCTTCGAGCAGTACAGCCACGAACCCTATGTCGCGGTCGCGCGCTTCATCGCCAAGTTCCTGCCCGCCGACCATCCGCGCCGCGCCGAACTGCCGCGCCTGCGCGAGCGCGCGCACCAGGCGCTGGCGGTCATGGAGCGCGAACTCGCGACCCGCGACTTCATCGTCGATGCCGGCTACACCATCGCCGACATCGCGCTCTACGCCTACACGCACGACGCCCCCGCGGGCGGCATCGAACTTGCGGGCTACCCGCATGTGCAGGCCTGGCTGCGCCGCGTAGAATCGCAGCCGCGCTTCCTCGCGCAGCAGAACTGAGCTGCGCGTCAGCGCAGCTGCGCGGCGACGCGGACCACGGGATCGATCGACACCGAGCCGCCGGCATTCATCAGCTGCACGTGGCGGTCTTCGATCATGCATTGCAGGCGCATCGTGCGTTCGCAGAGACCGGCGAGCGCCTGCACCGATTCCGCGGGCAGGTCGACCACGGTCAGGTTCCTGCGATGGAGATTGCTGCCGACCTTGTCCCACCACACCTGGGCGCTGCGGCCGCTGTAGGTGTAGATCAGCACGTGACGGGCGCGGCCGCAGGCGCGGCGCACATCGGCCTCGTCGGGTTGTCCGGTTTCGATCCAGAGATCGATGTCGCCGGTGTCGTTGCGCCGCCAGAGGTCGGGCTCGTCGTCCGTGCTCAGGCCGCGCCCGAACGTCAATCGATCATCCGCATTCATCGCGAACGCGAGCAGGCGCACCATCAGGCGCTCCTCGGTTTCGGAGGGATGCAGGGCGAGGGTGAGGTTGTGTTCCTGGTAGTAGTGCCGGTCCAGATCGGACACCTGCAACTCGACCTTGTAGACCGTGGATTTGGGCGACATGCGCACAGGGTAGCGCGGCGGCGTTTCGTTCAGCGTCGATTGCGCCGGCGCGACACGATTTCGCCCGCATTGCCGTCAGCTCCGGCACATACCCGGCAAGGAGGGAACACCCATGAACACGAAGATGATGCTGGCGCTGATCGTCGCCGCCGTGGCCGCATTCGGCCTGGCGCGGGTCGCCGCCGAT
>CALMWD010000080.1 GCA_937873105.1 uncultured Rhodanobacteraceae bacterium | reverse complement strand
GCGTGGTGCCGAGCGTGAGCCGGTTCGCGCTCTCGCCATTGGCATCGGTGGCGGGGGGCGGCGATTGCAGCTGGCCATTGCCGCAGACGACCTGCCAGTTCACCGCGACGCCCGCCAATCCCTTGGCCATGGCCGAAGCGGCTTGGGTCAGGCGCACGACCAGCGGCTCCGCCAGTTCGCTGCCGGGCACGCCCGATTGCTGATTGCCGGAGCGGATCGTCAGCGACGGCGCGAAGCTCGTCGCGGTCGCGCTTGCCGTCGCCGTGCCGCCGCTCAGGCTGGCGTTCACCGTGACCACGCCCGGGGTATTGCCGAAGCGCAGTCGCACGCCGGCTTGTCCCTGGTCGTCGGTTACGCCGGAGGAACTCAACAAGGTGCCGGGGCCGCTGGCGCTGAACGCGAGGATGGCCTCGGGGATCGGCGTGCCGTCGGCTTGCACGACTCGGAATACCATTGGCTGATCGAGCAGGGAGCCGACCGATCCGGTCTGGCCGTTGCCGGATACCACCTGGATGCTGGCTCCGGCGCTGCCGACCATGATCTGGAAGTCCGCCGATACCACGTAGGTCGTGCCCTGCTGGGTGGTCGCGGTATGGCTGGCGCGGATCACGACCAGCCCGCTCGAACTGCCGAAGAGGGCCGTGCTCTGGGCGCGTCCGTTGCCGTCGGTCTGGGTGTCGCTGGACGTCACGGTGGCGTCGCCGCTGAAGACTTCCCAATGCACCGAAGCATTCGCCAGCGGCGTCCCGCCTCGTGTCAGTTCCACGACCAGCGGCGCGCTTTCGCTGTTCGGCTGCCCGCTGTCCGGGCCCGACACCGGCGTCAGCACCACGTCGCTGCCTGGCGCAAGCGCCTTCAGGTTGAAGCTCGCGGGCGTATAGCCCGGTGCGGTCGCCGTCACCAGGAGATCGCCGATCTCGTTGCCGAGCCGCAGTTGCGCTGCTGCCTCGCCGGTCACCGGATCGGGCACCACGTCGAGCTGGGCGCCGTTGTTCTGCGTGAAGCGTCCTTGACCCGAAGTCACCGAGAACAACACGGTCGGCAGGGTCTTGGCGCCGCCCGCTGCCGCGGGGGTCGGCGGAGGCGGCAGGCGGACACGCAAGGACTGGGGCAGGACGCTGACGATGACGCCGGCCTGGCCATCGCCGCCGACGGTTTCCATCGGGATCGGCGGCGCCGAGGGTTGGACGTTGGCGTAGACGTAGGCGGGTGCGAAGCCGTCGCCGTCGATCTGGACCACGACCGGGCCGGCCGTTGCTCCGGCGATCAGCGAGAACTCGTGGATGGCGTCCTCTTCGAGGTCTTCGCTGAGATGGGTGCCGCTGCCGCTTTCGGCGATGACGGCATCGCCGCTGACCACGGTCAGGAACAGCGAATAGCCGCCCAGAGGACCGTTGGTGCCCGTGGTTTGCAGCACGATCGGCTCGCTGGTGGCCAGCGCATCGATGGCCTGGTCATTGCCCGAAACGATCTCGATCTGGCCGAACGGGGCCGGTTCGAACACGTTGACCGTGAACGGGACGGTCGGGTAGCCGGGGGCATTGGCGGTGACCGTGATCGTCTGCCCTGCAATGGCGCCGCCGGCGACATCCAGAACGACCTCGGCAAAGCCGAGACCGTCGGTGTAGATCTTCTGTTGCGTCGGGCTGCCGCCGGACAGGGTGCCCGGACCGCTGCCGACCATGAACGTGAACGGCACGTTGACCGCGTCCAGCGTGCCGCCCTTGCCATTGCCGTGGGTCGCCTTGACGGTCAGGCTGACCGATTCGCCCGCCATCGCTTGCTGGGTGCCGAGGACGGCATTGGCGGCGGCGTTGACGAGCGGCTGCACGAAGACATTGAACACCGCGTCCGTACCGACGCAGTCGGGCGAAGACACATTGATCTGGACGCTGCCGGCGGTGCCGAGGCCGATGTAGGGCTGTTCCATCGTCTCGGCGAACCACAGGCCGTCGAGGAAGACCCAGGGCGCTGATCCGCTCAAGGTATCGCTGCCGTTCGAAAACAGCACGGCGCCAGACGATGCCGACCATGTGAAACTTTGGCTCGACGTGGCCGGGGTCATCGATTCGCTGGCCTGGGCAAGCATCGGCAGATTGACACGCGTTCCCTCGACCACGCCCTGGAACTCGCCCGAAATCGGAAAGAAGCAGGCGCCGAATGCAGAGCCGCTCCAGACCAGGCTGGCAGCGACGGTGGCCAGACAAGCTTGCAGCAGAGGCCGGCGCGGTGCGGATCGGCGAGCGACCGAAGGCGGGACAGGACGGACAGGCGAAGTCATCTGACGATCTCCCCTCTGGCGAAACGGCTATACTCCGAGCCTACTACAGCGCCGCGCGGTGCCGGTAGCCGCGGGGCCTCCCCTAGCCGATGGAGCCCAAGCTTATGGCCGTTCCGAACACCCTGCAGGCGAGTGCGCTGAGCGTCGCGATCGCGGCGACGATGGTCCTGGTCGCGGTTCCGGTGGGGGCGCCCGAGGCGTCGATCCGCAACGCCGAGGACATGATGATCGTCGACTGCCTGTTGCCCGGGCAGGTCCGCAAGCTCGGCAAGATGAGCACCTACATGAGCGCGCGGCGCCCGATCCGGACCACGCAGTCGGACTGCGAGATCCGCGGCGGCGAATACGTCGCCTACGACCGCGCCAACTACGAGACCGCACTCAAGGTCTGGATGGCCCAGGCCGAGTCCGGCGACCCCGAGGCGCAGACCTACGTCGGCGAGATCTACGACAAGGGCCTCGGCACTGCGCCCGACCATGCCCGTGCCGCGCAGTGGTACGAGGAAGCGGCGGCGCAGGGACTGAAGCGCGCCAAGATCAACCTCGGTTATCTCCACGAGCAAGGACTGGGCGTGCCCAAGGACATGACGCGCGCGCTGAACCTCTATCGCGAGGCCTCCGGTCTGAGCGGCGACGACCTGATCTACGCATCGACGATGACCGCGGCGGTCAGCGCCAAGGAGAGCGAGATCGCAGGCTTGCGCGAGGACATCGAGCGGCAGAAGGCCACCGCCGCGGCATTGCAGGCCGAGAACGAGAAGCTCAAGGGCGAACTCGGCCAGCGCAAGCGCGCCGTCGAGAGCGCCCAGGCCGAATTGCAGAAGGCGCGCGAGGAACTCGCGGCGAAGCAGGCCCAGGTCGGCGCCGGCACGCCGGACATGGTTGCCTTGAACGACAAGCTGGCGCGCGAACAGGAACGCATCGAACTCGAGCGCGCCCGCTTGGAGCAGGACCAGGCCCGCTTCGCCGCCCAGCGAGCCGCCGACGAACGGCGCCTGGCCGCCCTGCGTGCCCAGGAGTCGGCGCTCGACGCCCAGGTGCGGCGTGGCGGCAGCGCTGCCGCG
>CALMWD010000079.1 GCA_937873105.1 uncultured Rhodanobacteraceae bacterium | reverse complement strand
AACGAGCGCTCCAACATCCGCCCCACGGAACTGATCGCACTGCAGAAGCTGGCCAAGACGCTGCTGGACCTCCACGATCGGGATCTGGCGCGTGCCGTGGCCGCTGGAGAATTGAAGGAGATTGAAGATGGCGACGAATCGTAAGAGCCGAATCCTTGCCGAGGTGCATGACACCGCACGCGGGCTTGCTGACGCCGGCGTCATCGGCAAGCGGCAGTTGCGCGAATTCGATGCGTTGTGCGAACTGGATGCAGCGGAATTGTCTCCGCGCAAGATCAAGCTGCTGCGCAAGAGCGCCCGCGTCAGTCAGGCAGTGTTTGCCGCCATGCTGAACACCAGTGTGTCGACGATCCAGAAGTGGGAGATTGGCGACAAGAAGCCGAGCGGGCCTTCGCTCAAGCTGCTGAACCTGATCCAGCGCAAGGGCATGGACGTGGTGCTCTGACTCGCATGATCGCGCCATCGTCTCAACGCCCCGCCGCCGGCGACGTCAACGGCTTCTTCGGCCTGGTCGTCGACAACGTGTCGATCCTGGCCTTCATCGCGACCGTGCTGGTCGGCGTGTTCGGCATGCCGGCGGAGATCGTCTACACGAAGATGTTCCCGGGGACCGCGCTCGGCGTGCTGGTCGGCAACCTGCTGTACACGCGCATGGCGATCACGCTCGCGAAGCGCGAGGGGCGCAGCGACGTGACGGCGATGCCGCTCGGGCTCGATGCGCCGACCTCGATCGGCATGGCCTTGCTGGTGCTCGGCCCGGCGTTCGCGGGTTTTCGCGCGCAGGGACTCGATGCGGACGCGGCCGGTCTTCGCACCTGGCAGCTCGGCATGGCCGCGCTCGTGATCATGGGCCTGCTCAAGTTCGTGCTCTCGTTCTTCGGCGACGCCGTGCGCCGCAACGTGCCGCGCGCCGGCCTGCTCGGCTCGATCGCCGGCATCGCCCTGGTGCTGATGGGTTTCCTGCCGCTCGTCGAGATCCTGCGCGTGCCGGTGGTCGGATTCGTCGGACTCGGCCTCGTGCTCGCCTTGCTGCTCGGCACGCCGCGGTTCGCGAAGCTGCCGTCGGTGCCGTTCGCGGTGCTGGTCGGCACCGTGCTGTATTACGCGCTCGGCAGCAGCGGACTGATCGGCGACGCCTTCCATGCACCGCCGGCGCCGCAATGGCGCCTCGCCTTGCCGCTGCCGAATCTCGGCTTCGTCGACGGCTTCGCGTTCGCGACGCCCTACCTGCCCTTGCTGATTCCGTTCGGCCTGCTGATGGTGATCGGCGGCATCAACGTGACCGAAAGCGCGCATGCCGCCGGCGACCGCTTCAGGACCCGCGACATCCTGCTCGTCGAGGCCTTCTCGACCCTGCTCGCAGGCGTCTGCGGCGGCGTCGCGCAGACCACGCCCTACATCGGGCAGCCCTCGTACAAGGCGATGGGCGCAGGACATCGCTACACACTCGCGACCGGCCTCTTCGTCGGCCTCGGCGGCATGCTCGGCGTGCTCGCGGCCCTGGTCGAATTCCTGCCGCTGGCCGTGCTCGCGCCGATCCTGGTCTACGTCGCCATCGGCATCTGCGTGCAGTCGTTCGAGGCCACGCCGAAGCGCTATTGGGCCGCCGTCGTGATCGCCTTCTTCCCGGCCATCGCGCGCATGGTCGCGATCAAGCTCGGCGATCCGAACTACGTCCCGTTCGAACGCTTCGGACAACTCTACGCACCGGGCGCACACGGCCCGTCGGAACTGTTCACCCTCGTCGTGCTCGGCAACGGCTTCATCCTGACCTCGATGGTCTGGGCCGCGGCCTACGTCGCCGTGATCGACGGCAAGGCCTGGCGCGCGTCGTTCGCACTCGTCGTCGGCGCCGCGCTGACCGCCTTCGGCCTGATCCATTCGATCCGTCCCGACGCCGCGCTGTACCTGCCCTGGCAACTCGGCGCCGCCGACCAGACCACGGTGCTGCAATGGTGCTGCGGCTATCTGCTGCTGGCGGCGTTGTTGCCGATGTGGCTGCGGCCATCTTCACGCTGACGCGACCCCGGATCGAGTCGGATACGATCTGATAAATTCCAACCCCCACAACCGTTCGCGCGAGGTTTTCGCCATGAAACGTCTTCGACTTGTCCCGCTGCTGCTGGCCGGCCTGCCTTCATTGGCTCTGGCTGGCGAGCCCCAGGAGGCCGCGCCGGCGGCAGCGCAACCCGCCGCAGCCGAGGACATGCGCGTCTACATCGACCCCGAAACCGGAGAACTGACGCATCAGCCGGTGACCGACGAGCAACGTCGCGACGCCGCCGCCGAAGCGGAGCAACATCGTCACGACGGCGAGAATACGCGTGTCGTTCGCCACGCCGATGGTTCCATGACCGGCTATCTGGACGGCCAGTTCGAGCAGGCCTCGGTCGTGGCGGTCGATTCGCAAGGACGGCTGAAGACGCGTTGCGCCGATGCGGACCACGCCGACCGCGGGCAACACGAACACCCCGAGGCCGCGCCGGCCACCACCACCGAACGCGACATCCGCTGAGAGGGGACGCCATGAATCCGACGCGACTTCTTGCCGCCGCCGTGCTTCTCGGTCTGTCGTCCGTACAGGCCGCGACGATCACCATCGTCAACCTGGATGGTGCAGGCGAGGGCTTCAACGACCCCACCGTGGTCCCGGCGTTGCCCAGCAACCCGTTCACGACGCTGGGCGAACAACGCCTGCATGTCTTCCAGACCGCCGCCAATCAGTGGGGCGCCCTGCTCAAGAGCAATGTGGAGATCAAGGTCCAGGCGGCTTTCAATCCGCTGACCTGCAACGGCACCAGCGCCACGCTGGGTTCGGCCGGTGCAGTGACGGTGCACGCGAACTTCGCCAACGCGCCGGTCAGCGGCGTCTGGTACAACGCCGCGCTCGCGAACGCGCTGGCGAACTCGGACCTGAACCCGGCCCAGAACGACATCAATTCGCAGTTCAACGTCGACATCGACAACGGCACCTGCCTCAACGGTACGGCGGGCTGGTACTACTCCACGGACGCATCGGACACGACGCCAGCCGGTCGCATTCCCCTGTTGCCCGTGGTTTTCCACGAACTCGCCCACGGTCTCGGTTTCCAGACCTTCACGAGTGCGGCGACGAAGGGCGCTTGGAACTTCGCCGGTACCGCCCG
>CALMWD010000078.1 GCA_937873105.1 uncultured Rhodanobacteraceae bacterium | reverse complement strand
CCTTGTCCGCGAATGCGGCGACGCGGCTGCTCGCGGCCGACCTCGACGCCGGACTGCGCGAGCTGTATCGCGTGCTCGGCCTCGAATCCAATCCGATTCCGGCGAAGTGGGCCCTGCATCGCCTGGGTTACCTGGACGCCATCCACCGGTTGCCGCTGACGCCCTTGTCGGCGCAGCATCATGCCGCCATCGATCAATGCCTTGCGGCGCTCGCATCCCTGGATGCGAGGCTCGCGGGTTGAGGAGAAGTTCCATGTCGACCATTCAACTGCGTCCGCTCGTGCTGACCGGCCTGCTGCTCGCGCTTTCGGGCTGCAGCTGGTTCGGCAAGGGCGAAATGCGCGAGCGCTACCTCGATGCCGAATCCGGCAAGTCGCTGGCGATCCCGCCGGAACTCGACACGCCGGACCGTCGCGAATCGATGCGCGTACCGGAGATCGAGGGCGAACTCGTCGCCGTGCCCGAGGCGCCGGTCTCCGGCCTGCCGCTGGATGCCGACGATCCGCAAAGCCGACTGAAGGTCCGCGGCGCGCCCGACGAGGTGTTCCGGCAGGTCGTGGCGGCACTCGAGCAGGCCCAGATCGCGACCATCGGCGACAAGGATGACGGGGCGCGTCGCATCGAACTGCGCTTCGAGAAGACCGAGGAGCGCAAGCGCTGGTGGTGGAAGGACGGCACGCGCGTAAGCACGATCCGCCGCAGCGCGCACGTGGTCGAGGATCCGGTCGGCAGTCGCGTCGTGGTCGAAGACGGCGACAGCGGCGTGCGCATCGACGACGAATACGCGCAACGCGTGCTCAGCGCCCTGCGCGATCGCATCCAGTGGGAATGAGGACGTCGCCGCGAGGCGTCGCGGCGTGCGCACTCAGCGGATCAGGTCCTTCAGCTTGTCCGGCTTGCCGTCCCATTCGACGGCATCCGGCAGCGGATCCTTGCGCGTGGTGATCACCGGCCAGACATGCGAGAGCTCGGCGTTCAGGGCGATGAAATGCTCCTGGCCTGCGGGAACGTCGTCCTCGGGGAAGATTGCCTTGGCCGGGCATTCGGGCTCGCACAGGGTGCAGTCGATGCACTCGTCCGGGTCGATCACCAGGAAGTTCGGGCCTTCGTGGAAGCAGTCGACCGGGCAGACCTCGACACAGTCGGTGTATTTGCACTTGATGCAGTTTTCGACGACGACGAAGGGCATGCCTTGGACCCGGTTGGTACTCCCAAGGGGAATCGAACCCCTGTTTTCGCCGTGAGAGGGCGACGTCCTGGACCGCTAGACGATGGGAGCGTCGTGGCTTGAGGCCACTTTGCAGAGCGGCGTAGTATAACGGGCGTGGCGGCGATCTCAAGGCTTCTTGGGCATCATCGACCGCCGTCGGCACCAGCCCTCGTGGCCTGCCATTGCACAGACGGCCGCGCTGCGCGGCCACCAGGACACCATGGATTTTCTCGAAACCTCCGATCCCGCCGACGTGCGGAGACGTGTCGCCGCACAACTGCGTGTCATCGCGCGTGCCGACCATTGCATCTCGCGGCAGTTCATCAGCCCGAATGCGCTGCGCGTGCTGTACCGCCTGCGTGACGCCGGCTTCAACGCCTGCCTGGTGGGCGGTGCCGTGCGCGACCTGCTGCTCGGCAACCGGCCCAAGGATTTCGACGTGGCGACCAATGCCACGCCGGAAGAGGTCAAGGCCCTGTTCCGAAATTGCCGGCTGATCGGCCGGCGCTTCCGGCTCGCGCACGTGCACTATGGCGAAGAAATCATCGAAGTCTCGACGTTCCGCGGTCTGGGCGACGACGGCTCCGGCGACCGCGAGGTCGTCGACGGCCGCCTGACCCGCGACAACGTCTACGGCAGCATCGAGGAGGACGCGGTACGCCGAGACTTCACCGTGAACGCGCTCTATTACGCCATCGAGGATTTCTCGGTGCGCGATTACGTCGGCGGTTACGACGACGTGCAGCGGCGCCAGTTGCGCCTCATCGGCGATGTCGAGCGCCGCTTCCGCGAAGATCCGGTGCGCGCGCTGCGCGCGGTGCGTTTCGCGGCCAAGCTCGGGTTCTCGATCGCCGACGACGTGGCGGCCGGCATCCGCGAGTATGGCCCGCTCATCGTCGACGCGCCGCCGGCACGTCTGTTCGACGAGATGCTGAAGCTGTTCCTGGCCGGTCATGCGCTCTCGGGTTTCCGCGAGATGGAGCGGTATGGCCTGTTCGCGGTGCTGTTCCCGGAATCCTCGCAGGCCATCCGCAAGGATCCGCGCGGACGCGCCCTGATCGAAGCGGCCCTGGCCAGCACCGACGCGCGCATCGCGCTCGGCCGGCCGGTGACCCCGGCCTTCCTGTTCGCCGCCCTGTTGTGGCCGGCGGTGGAGCATCGCGCGGCGCTGATCGCCGAGCGTGGCCATGGTGACCCCGAGGGCGAGGCCTCGGCGCAGATCGTCGCCGAGCAGGCGCAGCGCATCGCCTTGCCCAAGCGCTTCTCGTTGCCCATGCAGGAGATCTGGGACCTGCAGCCGCGCTTCGTGACCAACCAACGCAAGCGCGTGCAGCGTCTGCTGGCACATCCGCGCTTCCGTGCCGCCTACGACTTCCTGCTGTTGCGCTCCAGCGCGAACCTGGAGCTGGTCGAACTCGCCCAGCGCTGGGATCGCGCGCAGCACGAAGGACCGGATGCGGTCCTGTCCGGGCAGCCGATGCCGGAGAAGGCGGCGGCCGTCGATGCGCCGGCGAAGAAGAAGCGTCGCCGCCGCCGCCGCAAGCCGGGCGAAGCCGCCGGCGCCGTCGCGCCCGAGTGAGCGCGCCGAAAGCACTCGCCTGCGTTGCGCTCGGTGCCAACATCGACGCTCCGATCGAACGCGTGCGCGAAGCGATGCGGTGCCTGGATGCGGCGCCGTTCGGTCGGGTGAGCGCGCGTTCCTCGCTGTATCGCAGCGCGCCGGTGGGACGGCTGGACCAGCCCGATTTCGTCAATGCCGTCGTGTTGCTGCTCACGCCGCTTTCGCCCTTGGGCCTGATGCAGGCGCTGCTCGCGCTCGAGGCGGATCTCGGCCGCGTCCGCGCCGAGCGCAACGGACCGCGGCGCATCGACCTCGACTTGATCGCCTACGACGCGCGCCGGATCGACACGCCCGAGCTGCAGTTGCCGCACCCGCGTGCGGCCGGTCGCGCCTTCGTGATGCTGCCCTGGGCCGAAATCGCGCCCGATGCCGAGATCGATGGCGAGCGGGTCGCCGACCGCGCGGCACGGCTGCCTTGCCACGACATCGCGAGAATCGAGGCTTGAGTCCTTGACGAACGTCTGCCGATAATCGCGGCCCCTGCGAGGAACCGCCATGTACGCCGGAGTGACCGAAACGCGCAGCCCACCGATCACGGTGCCGATGCTGCGGCAGTTCAAGCAGGACGGCCGCAAGATCGCGGCCCTGACCGCCTACGACGCGAGTTTCGCCAAGCTCGCCGACGAGGCCGACGTCGACGTGTTGCTGGTCGGCGATTCGCTCGGCATGGTCGTGCACGGCAAGCGCAGCACGCTGTCGGTCACCGTCGAGGACGTGATCTACCATGGGCGCGCCGTGGCGCGCGGGTCGAAACGCGCGCTGCGCATCGCCGACATGCCCTATGCGACCTATCCCGACCCGAAGACCGCCTTCACGCATGCGGCGCGCCTGATCGGCGAGGGCGAGTGCGCCATGGTCAAGCTCGAGGGCGCGGGACCGGTCGTCGAATGCATCCAGTATCTCGTCGAGCGCGAGGTCCCGGTCTGCGCGCACCTCGGGCTGACGCCGCAGTCGGTGTTGCGCCTGGGCGGTTACAAGGTGCAGGGCCGTGGCGAAGCCGCGGCACAGGCGCTGCGCGATGCGGCGCGTGCCGTGCAGGCGGCGGGCGCCGAACTGCTGGTGCTCGAATGCGTGCCGAGCCCGGTCGCCGCGGCGATCCAGTCCGACCTGGAGATCCCGGTGATCGGCATCGGTGCGGGCCCGCATTGCGACGGACAGATCCTGGTCTGCTACGACGTCATCGGCATCAGCCCCGGGCGGCGCCCGCGCTTCGTCAAGAACTATCTGTCCGGTCAAGAAGGCGTGCTCGACGCGTTCAGGCACTACGTTGCCGAAGTGCGCAGCGGCGCCTTCCCGGCCGCGGAGCACGAATATGCCGAATGAACTCGCGCGCGTCGTGGATGCCGCGTCGCTGCGCGAAGTTGTGTCCGCCTGGCGCAGCGTCGGCGAGCGCGTCGCCTTCGTGCCGACCATGGGCAACCTGCATGCCGGCCACTATGCCCTGATCGCCGCGGCGCGATCGCAGTGCGATCGCGTCGTGGCCAGCGTGTTCGTCAATCCGACCCAGTTCGGGCCGAACGAGGACTTCGCCGCCTATCCGCGCACGCTCGACGCCGACGCCGCCGGGCTCGCCGCCGCCGGTTGCGATCTGCTGTTCTCGCCGACCGTGAACGTGCTGTACCCGTTCGGTCCGGAGGCCTCGGTCCGAGTGCATGTGCCGGGCGTCAGCGAAGGATTGTGCGGGGACTTCCGGCCCGGCCACTTCGACGGCGTGGCCACGGTCGTCGCCAAGCTCTTCCACCTGGTACAGCCGGACGTCGCCGTTTTCGGTCGCAAGGATTTCCAGCAGCTGCGGGTGATCGAGCGGATGGTGCGCGACCTGGGGATGCCGATCGAGATCGTCGGCGTCGACACCCTGCGCGAGCCGAACGGCCTGGCCATGAGTTCGCGCAACCAGTATTTGTCGGCGGACGAGCGCGAGCGGGCGGCGGAGATCCATCGCACTCTGAAGACCATGCGCGAGGCGATGGGGCAGGGCCGGGCGCGCATCGCCATTGAGACCGCCGCTGCCGATCGGTTGGCCCAGGCCGGATTCCAGGTCGATTACGCGGCGATTCGCCGAGCCGACGACCTCGCGCTCCCTGCCGACGAGGAGCGGGCCGGTCTGGTGGCGCTGATCGCGGCCCGCTTGGGCAGGGCACGCCTGATCGACAACTTGTTGATTTGATTGACGAGAATGAATGCTGTTGTAGCCATGCAACAGAGCTGTTGCGTTTCCGCATCAGTCTTGCTAGATTACGCGTGCCGAAAGGTCTGATCGCTTGAAACGAGCAATCCCTTTCGACAGCAGGGCGCATTGTTAGGTAATCGTCACTCCGATTAGACCCTCTCTGGTGTTCAGAGAGGGTTTTTTTTTTGCCTGCGATTCAGCGGCTTGGCGCGCATGGACCGGTCTTGGGCGATGGCTATACTCGGCCGTTCACGCCGTCATGCAAGGATGATCCGATGACCCTGACCCAAGCGGCCGAGCGACTGCGAGGGGCCACGTTGGCCGAACTGTCCGCCGATTCGGTGCGAGCCGGGCGCCTGCGTCTGCGCGTCGGCCCCGTCTACGCGGATTTTTGCCGGCAGCGGATCGACGGGCCGGGTCTGGATGTCTTGCTGGCGTTGGCCGAGGCAGTGGGGCTGGATCGGATGCGCCAGGCCCTAGCCGAGGGTGATGTGCTGAACAGCACCGAAGCGCGTCCGGCCTTGCATCACGTGGTTCGCGCCGCGGCGGAAGACGTGCCCGGCTCGGTCCGCGACGCCCAGACCCAAGCCGTCGAAGCGGTCGCGCGTGTCCAGGACTGGGTCCGGCGCCTGCTCGACGAAGGGCTGGGCGATGCTCACCCGGTCCGGGATGTCGTCAATGTCGGCATCGGCGGCTCGGACCTAGGGCCGCGCCTGCTCGACGAGGCCATCGCCGATCCCGCGGGCAGTCCTCGCCTGCATTTCGTCTCCAGCGTCGACGCGCATCGTGCGGCCGGATTGATGGCCCGGCTTGACCCGGCCACGACCCTGGTCGTGCTGGTGTCGAAGAGCTTCGGCACCGAGGAAACCCTGCTCAACGGCCGACTGTTCGTCGACTGGCTCGCCGCGACTCTGGGCGACGCGGCCATGCGCCGCCGCGTGTTCGCGGTGACCGCGAATGTCGAGGCTGCGCAGCGTTTCGGCGTCGATCCCGAGCGCTGCCTGCCGATCTGGGAATGGGTCGGTGGCCGCTATTCCTTGTGGTCGGCGGTTGGTTTTTCGTTCGCGCTGACCCATGGCATGGCCAATTTCCGGCACCTGCTCGAGGGCGCGCGCGCCATGGACCGGCACTTCTTCGAAGCGCCGCTGGATCGAAACCTGCCGGTGTTGCGCGGTCTGGTCGAGCACTGGAATCGTGTCGCCTTCGATTACCGCGCGCGCTGCGTCGTGCCTTACGACGTTCGCCTGATGCACCTGCCGGCCTATCTGCAGCAGCTCGAGATGGAGAGCAACGGCAAGTCGGTGCGGCGCGACGGCGTGCCGGTCGAGCAGCCGACCGCGCCCATCGTCTGGGGCGGCGTCGGCACCGATGCGCAGCACGCCTTCTTCCAGGCGCTGCACCAGGGCACGCAGGTGGTGCCGGTCGAGTTCATCGGCGTGATCCAGCCCGCGCACGCGCACGACGCCCACCATCGCGTGCTGCTGGCAAACCTGCTGGCGCAGAGCGCGGCGCTGGCCCATGGCCACGAGGTACGCGACGGCGACGACGACGACGCGCTGGCGGCGCACAAGCGCCACGAGGGCAATCGCCCGAGCACGGTCATCCTGCTCGATGCATTGACGCCGGAATCGCTCGGTGCGCTGATCGCGATGTACGAGCACAGCGTGTTCGTCGAAGCCTGCCTGGTCGGCATCAATCCCTTCGACCAGTTCGGCGTCGAACTCGGCAAGCGCATCGCCCGGCAATTCCTGCCGGCATTGGCCTCGGATGAAGCCGCGGCGACGCTGGATCCGGTCACCCAGGCGCTGATCCGCGAGATCCGTTCACGCTAGGCCGTGACGCGCCAGTGCCCAGCGCACGTGCTCGCGCACGAGTTCGGACGGGTGCGTCGCGCGTGATTGCAGGGCGGCAATCACCGCAGGACCGGTCGGTGCATTGCCGAGCGCGACCGCGATGTTGCGCAGCCAGCGTTCATGGCCGATGCGGCGGATCGGCGAACCTTCGGTGCGCGCGAGGAATTCCGCTTCGTCCCAGGCGATGGCCTCGGTGAGCGCGATGCGGTCGAGGGCATGGCGTGGCGCGAAGTCGCGTTCGGCGCTCGCCTGGGCGAACTTGTTCCAGGGGCACACCAGCTGGCAGTCGTCGCAACCGTAGATGCGGTTGCCGATCAGTGCCCGCAGGTCCTCGGGAATCGGACCATGCAGCTCGATGGTCAGGTAGGAAATGCAGCGGCGCGCGTCGACGCGGTTCGGAGCGACGATGGCGCCGGTCGGGCAAGCGTCGATGCAGCGCGTGCAGGTGCCGCAGTAGTAGCCCGTCTCGGGCGAATCGTGCGGCAGCGGCAGGTCGGTGTAGAGCTCGCCGAGGAAGAACCAGGAACCGCGCTTCGGATCGATGAGGTTGGCGTTCTTGCCGATCCAGCCGAGTCCGGCATTGCGCGCCAGGGCGCGCTCCAGCACCGGTGCGCTGTCGACGAAGGCGCGGTAGCCGAACGGCCCCGCGAGTTCGGCGATGCGGTCGGCGAGCTGCTTCAGGGGGTTGCGCATCAGCTTGTGTTAGTCGCGTCCGAGCGCATAACGCGACACGTAGGCTAGGCTTGGATCGTCCAGCGTGGCCTGCATGTCCGCGGCTTCGGCGCTGAGGTAATCCATGCGCACCGAGACCACGCTGATCGTGCCGGGCACCAGTTCCTCCGGCCGCGTACGCTTGTTGCCGTGGCGGTGCATGTAGTCCATGTCGCCGTGGAAGCCGTCGTCGAGCCAGCGCAACAGGTGGGCTTCGTCCTCGTCCAGTCGCGTGCCGGTGATGCCGCAGGCCTGGAAGCCGAGGTCGAGCGCTTCCTGCTTGATGCGGTCGGCCAGGGCGTGCGGGTCGAATGCGGCTTGGGACATGTCGGCAGTATAGGCCGAGCCCTTACAATCCCTGCATGACCGACCTCCAGCAAGCGCTGTATCGCGTGGACGCCGTGCGCCGCATCGAGGCGCAGGCGATGGTGCTGCCCGGGCACGATGCCGCGTCGCTGATGCAGCGCGCCGGTGCCGCGGCGTTCGCCTTCCTGCGCACGCGCTGGCCGCGGGCACGACGCATCGCGGTGGTCTGCGGCGGCGGCAACAACGGCGGCGATGGCTACGTGCTGGCGACGCTGGCCCGCGCCGCGGGGCTGGCGGTCGACCTGATCCAGATCGGTGCGGCGCCGACGCGTTCCCCCGCCGCGCAAGTCGTCGAACGCTGGCACGCGGCGGGCGGCGTGTCCCGTGCGGGCGAGGCGCTGGCCGCGCTGGCCGAAGCCGACGTGGTCGTCGACGCGCTGTTCGGCATTGGCCTGGATCGCGCGCCGCAGGGCACGATGCACGAGGCGATCGAGGCGATGAATCGTTGCGGTCGTGCGCTGTTCGCGCTCGACCTGCCTTCGGGCCTGGATGCCGACACCGGCCATGCGCCCGGCGCCTGCGTGCGTGCGACCTCAACCCTGAGCTTCATCGCCTGGAAGCGCGGGCTGTGGACCGGTGTCGCAGCGGCCGTGTGTGGCGAGCGGCAACTGGCTTTGCTCGACCTCCCCGAATCGGCGTTCGCCGGCATCGCCCACGATGCGCGCCTGCTCGCACCGCCGGCGTTGTCGCAGGCGTTGCCGCCGCGGCCGCGCGATGCGCACAAGGGGCAAACGGGATATGTGTTGGTCGTCGGCGGCGATTTCGGGCTCGGCGGCGCGGTGCTGATCGCCGGCATGGCCGCGGCCCGGGCCGGTGCCGGACTGGTGGGTGTCGCGACGCGTCCCGAACATGTCGCCGCCGCGCTGGCCCGCCAGCCAGAGCTCATGGTGCGGGGCGTGGTCACGGCAAACGATCTGGATGCCGCGATCGATCGCGCCGACGTGATCGCGCTTGGGCCGGGCCTGGGCCAGTCGGACTGGAGCCAGACGCTGGCGCAACGCGCCTGCGCTTCCGCCAAGCCGATGGTGCTCGATGCGGATGCGCTGAACCTGCTCGCCGCGGGTCGCATCGCGCCGCGGGGCGACTGCATCCTGACGCCGCATCCAGGCGAAGCGGCGCGTCTGCTTGGCACGGATGTCGCGACGATCGCGCGTGATCGCTTCGCGGCGGTGCGGGCCTTGTCGGGGCGTGATCGCACCGTCGCCGTGCTGAAGGGCGCAGGCAGCCTCGTCGCCGACGGCGATGGCGAAGTGACGGTGTGTCCGTTCGGCAACCCGGGCATGGCCTCGGGCGGCATGGGTGACGCGTTGACCGGCATCGTCGCCGCGTTTTGGGCGCAGGGCCTGTCCGCGATCGAGGCGGCCCGGATCGGGGTGCTCGCGCACGCCCTGGCCGGCGATCGCGCCGCGCGCGCGGGCGAGCGCGGCTTGCTTGCGAGCGACCTGATCGCGGAGCTGCGCTCGGTGTTGAATCCATGAGTCTGGCCATCGAACTGCCCGAGCTCGCCGCCACCAAGGCCTTTGCGGCGCGACTGGCCGGCATCCTCGCGCCGCCCCTGGTCGTCGGCCTGGTGGGCGATCTCGGGGCCGGCAAGACCGCGCTGGTACGTGGCCTGATACAGGCCTTGGCACCCGGCACGCGCGTGAAGAGTCCGACCTACACCCTGATCGAGTCCTATGACCTTGGCGATCGCCAGATCCATCACCTCGACCTTTACCGGCTGCGCCATCCGGACGAACTGGCCGAACTCGGGCTGGCGGACCTGCTCGGCC
>CALMWD010000077.1 GCA_937873105.1 uncultured Rhodanobacteraceae bacterium | reverse complement strand
AGGCGACGCGATCAAGCACGCCGAGCCAGGCCAGGGCCACGGCCATCAGCAGTGCGACGGCGGCGATGCGCGCGCGCATCAGCGACGCCGCTTCGCCGGCGCAGCCTTCTTCGCCGCAGGCTTCCGACTCGGCACCGTCTGTACCGCGGCCGGTGCCGCCTTCGCGCGCTTGGGCTTCGCGGTCTGGGCGGCGCGTGCCGCATCGACGGCTTTCTTCGCCCATTCGAGGAAGCGTTCGCTGCGCGCGACCACCAGGGTCGGCACGCTGAAATAGGCCATGGACGGCTTGTCGGGGATGGGCTGGAAGGCGACCGATCCGGCACGCTTGAAGTCGTCGCGGTTGCCGTCGCCAACCCGGAAGTAGACGCGGTCGTCGTCGACGACACCGAAGAACACGCCGCTGCTGTAGAGGCCCGCGCCGCCGAACATGCGCCGGATCGCCAGTTCCGGCAGGGCGGCGAGTTGCGCGGCGATCTGGTCCAGCAATCCGGGCGCGATCGGCATGGCGTGCTCCGCTGGGTTGGTCTGGCGCCGATCCTTCCCGGTTCGCGTCCGGCCTGCAAGCGGCGCCGGCTAGAATCGCCGCTCCACAACAAGGATGGGTTCGCGATGAGCAAGCTCGAAGGCGCCGGCGGTACGCCGGGCGGTATTCCGATGTTCCTGGTCGGCTTCGTGATGGCCGTGGCCGGCGGCTACCTGCTGACCAGCCAGGTCACGGTCAGCACCGGATTCTGGTCCTTCTTCGGCCAGCACACCTTCGGCCTGTCGCTGCTGCCCTTCATCGCCGGCGTGCTGATGCTGTTCATGGACGGGCGATCGAAAATCGGCTGGCTGCTGCTGCTCGGCGGCGTCGTCATCATCCTTGCCGGCATCCTGATGAACCTGCGCATCTACTTCCAGCCGACCAGCCTGTTCAATACCTTGCTGATGCTGGTCCTGCTGTTCGGCGGCGTCGGCCTGATCGCGCGTTCGCTGAAATCGCTCTGATATCGCAACAAAGCGTTTCGGCGTAGCATTCGGGTCCGAGACTTGCATCGGTTCCCGCGATGGCGAATGCACGGACCCGCTACGACACGATCCTCGACTACATGGTGCGTCGGCACGAAGCCGTGGGCGGTCAGCTGTACGGCAAGCCGGCGGCCTTCCTGCATGGCGAGGCCTTCATGGTCTACCACTTCGACGGCATGGCCTTCCGGCTGCAGGGCCGTGCCCGCCTGAAAGCCAGCACGCTGGCCGGCGCGAAGTACTGGGATCCCAAGGGCGGCGATTCGCCGAGCATGAATTGGGTGAGCGTGCCGACCGCACATTTCCTGCGCTGGGACGGCTTCGCCATCGACGCCATGCACCAGTTGAAGGACGGCGTCGGCAAACGCCCGGTGGCCGCGCCCGTGGTCGGCCCACCGCCGGCACCGCCCGCGTCGCTGCGCTGGGCCGAAAACATCCAGAACCTGCTCGCCAAGATCCAGACCCTGCAACTCGCCCCGCAGGAAGCCAGGCCCGAGAAGCCGAAGAGCCGATTCGGGTAGCCAGACCCGCTCTTTATGGGGCTCCGTCCCGCGATGCTTCGCCGCAGTGCGCTTCCCGTCGCGCCTCAATCCCCCAGCGCCGCCCGTTCCTGCTTCGCCGCGTCGAAGAACTGGCGTTCCTTCTTGCGGTAGTAGGCGGGTGCGGTCTTCTCGCGCTTGAGGATGCCTTCGTAGGCGGCGCGGGCTTCGCGAACGCGGCCGAGCTTGGCGAGCAGGCGGGCGTAGCGGATGCGGGCTTCTTCGCCGGGGTAGGACAGTTCGAGCACGCGGTATTCGTCGAGCGCCTTGTCGGATTCGCCGAGGGCTTCGAGCGTGCTGGCGTAGAGCAGGTGGCCGTCGTTCGAGCGATAGTCCGGATTCTTCGCGATCAGGTGTTCGAGCGTGGCGCGGGTCTGCTCGAACAGGCCGAGGCCGGCCTCGGCGCGGGCGCGGCCGAGCAGGAAGTTCGGGTCGTCGGCATAGGGGCCGCTCAGGCAGCGTTCGTACAATACGCGCGCGTTCTGCCAGTCGCCGAGTTGCAGGCATTCCTCGGCGAGGCGGACGCGGTTCTGCACCGTGTCCGCGATGTCGAGTTGTGCCGCGATCTCGCGCTTGCGCTTCTCCGGATCGATGCTGCGCGCGACGTTCGCGACCACCCGCTTCGTGGTCCGGCTGTTGCGGATCTCCGGCAGGATCTCGACCAGGAAATAGGCGAGGCAGCCGACGAAGGACCCGATCAGGATGATGATCGGCCAGTACTGCACGCGGCCGCTGCGGACCGCGTGCGTGATGCACGCGATCTGCAGCAGGATCGAGACGACCGCGAGGATCGGCACCGGATTACTTCGCGCGCTCGTTCGCCGAAGCTTCGCGGGCCGCGCGGAACTCGCTGCCCTCGCTCCAGGTCGGCCACACGCCCGGTTCGGACAGCTTCTTGCCCGCTTCGAAGTAGACGTTCAGGTCGTCGACGACGCCGGCATAGTCCCAGTTCGGGTCGAATTCATCCGCGGGCTTGTGGTAGCGGTTCGCAGTGTAGTCGTCCGACCACTGCTGGCCGTAGGCCGCGCCCCGGTCCGCATGCGTCAGGCCGGCGCGCGCGTACAGCGCGGGCACGCCCTGCTTGGCGAAGTTGAAGTGATCGGAGCGGAAGAAGAAGCCCTTCTCGGGCGAGGCTTCCGGTTCCATGGTGCGGCCCTGCGCGGTCAGCAATTGCAGCAGCAGCAGTTCCAGGTCGCTGGACTGGCCCTGGCCGATCACGCCCATGTCCTTGTTGCGGCCGCGCACCGGCAGCGCATCCATGTTGATCACGGCCGCCATCTTCGCCAGCGACACCGGCGGATGTGCGGCGAAATACTTCGAGCCGAGCAGGCCGGATTCTTCCAGCGTCGGCAGCATGATCAGGATCGAGCGCTTCGGCTTCGGCTCCATGGCCGCGAAGGCATGCGCGATCTCCAGCGCGCCGGACACGCCGGTGGCGTTGTCGATGGCGCCGTTGAAGATGTGGTCCTCGCCTTCCGGACCGTCTTTCTTGCCGAGATGGTCCCAATGGCCCATGTACAGCACCGACTCGTCGGGCTTTTCGCTGCCCGGCAGGATGGCGACGGCGTTGTGCGAGAACTTGTTCTCGATCTTGCTCTTGATCGTGGTGCTCAGCGTCGCGTTCAGCGGCACCGCCTTGAAGCCCGGGCTGTCGGCGTCGAGTTGCAGCTTGGCGAAATCCTTGCCGTCGGCCGCGAACAGGGCCTTGGCCGCATCCATCGAGATCCAGCCCTGGGCCGGCAGGCGCGGTTCCGGGTCGCCCGAGCGCGGCAGGTCGTGCTGCTCGCCGCTCCACGAGTTCACGACCACGTCCCAGCCGTAACCGGCGGGCTTCTCGTCGTGCACGATCAGGGCCGCCGCGGCGCCTTGGCGCGCGGCTTCCTCGAACTTGTAGGTCCAGCGGCCGTAGTAGGTCATGGCGCGGCCCTTGAACAGGGTCTCGTCGCCGCGCAGGAAGCCCGGGTCGTTGACCAGGATGACCACGGTCTTGCCCTTCACGTCGAGGCCGGCGTAGTCGTTCCAGTTCTGCTCCGGCGCGACGACGCCGTAGCCGACGAACACCAGTTCGCTGTCCTTGATCGCGACTTCGGGCTGCTCCGAACGCGATCCGATGGCCATGTCCTTGCCCATGGCCAGCACCTGTTCCTGGCCGCCGACGCGGAGGTTCAACGTGGTCGCCGGGTCGGCCGTGGTCGACACCATCGGCACCCGCTGGAAGTAGGTCGCGCCTTCGCAGGGGAAGCTGGCGCACGGCTTGCCGTCGGCGATGGCCGGCAGGAACCCGATGCGGCGGAACTCGTTCTCGAAGTAGTTCAGCGTCAGCCGTTCGCCGAGCGAACCCGGGCCGCGGCCTTCGTACTCGTCCGACGACAGCGTCTGGATGTGCTTGGCCAGGTCGTTGGGGTCGATCGCGGCACTCATGGTCGCCTTGGCCGGGTCGGCCTTCAGTTCGACATAGGACGACTTCGCCGGTTCGGCGGGCGCCGGCGCGGGCGGCGGCGTATCGCTGCCGCAAGCGGCGAGCAGCAGGGAAGCGGGGATCAGGATGCGACGCATCAATAGGGCTCCAGTCAAACGGACGCCGATTCTAGCCGTGCGCCCGCTGCCTTCCCGTTAAGCCCGCGTTCTTCAATTCGCCGCGTACACGCTTCGCCACAGGGCGGCGTCAGGCAGCGACGGACAATCCTGCCACCTTTCCGCGTGTCGCCGGCTTGACCACGATCTGGACGTTCTGGCCCAGTGCGACTAGGCAATGCATCATCTTTTCTTCCGAGATGCCGCGGAACTGGCCACGCAGCATCGCGGAGATCTTGGGTTGGGTCATGCCGAACAGGCGCGCGGCTTCGACCTGGGTCAGCCTGCGACGTTTGACCAGATCGCCGATCTTGGTCGCCAGCTGTGCCTTGACCAGCATTCGCTCCGCGTCGGGAACGCCGAGGTCGCGATAGACGTTGCCGCTGCCGACTTCGATTTTCATGGGTTT
>CALMWD010000076.1 GCA_937873105.1 uncultured Rhodanobacteraceae bacterium | reverse complement strand
ATCGACAGCTCGCCGAATCCGATCGCGCGCACGTGCGCATCGTGCGCGAGGTCCTGCGCGAAGATGCGCAACAGCGCGTGCGCCAGCGTGCCGGTATGCACGGCGGCATCGTCGCGCGGACCGGCAACGACGGGCGGCGAGCGATCCATGCCGAGTCGATCCATCCAGGCGACCAGCGCATCGAGCACCGGCATCACCCGCAGCGGCGCGAGCACCTCGGGGTCGTCGGCCCGGCCGGGGGCCTCCTGGTCGCGCCGGTAGACGATGACGCCGCGCCCGGAGAGCACGCCATTGTGGCGGGCATCGCGCAACACCGGGCGCGCCACCAGCACGACATGGGCGCGCGCCGGTTCGACCAGCTGCACCGGCACGCGCAGGCGCGGTTCGAGCACCCGCAACACCGACGCCAGGGCCGCGCGTTCACCCTCGCCGAGCCCCAGGGTCGCGAGCAGGAAGGGCGGCTGCAAGGCGCCTGGCTGGTTGCGCCAGAACGGCGTCCGCCGACGTTCCACCACCTGGTCGCGAGTACTCAGCTCGAGCTGCATGGCCGCCGTCCTGGAGGCGTCGATCGGGACTCGATTGTCGAGAGCCCCCGGGACGCGACGAAACCTGCACCTTTTGACAGGTTGGCGGCGGCGGCGCTGCCGCCGCCGACCGCCGTGTCGCTCAGTTGAACTCGAGTTCGAGGCCTTCCTCGCAGAAATCGAAGGCGACGTCCTCGGACTCGGAGCCGTCGGCAAACGTGGCGCGGAACCACCATTCGCAACCGGAATCGTCGGTGCTCGCGTCCCAGACCAGGGTCGCCGACGCGCCGGCCGGAATGCCCTTGCCGATGTCGAACTGGCCCCAGCGCTCGCCGTCTTCGGACACCACGATGCCGACGATCTTGCTGTCGGTGTTGTTGTTCACGACGAAGGAGTATTCGGCCAGGGCGGCGCCGGATGCGAAGGCCAGGGCGAGCGCGGTCACGAGTCGTTTCATGGAGATCTCCGTTGCGAGGAATTCGCGCCGCGAGCATACGCTGTCGCCGCGATCGCCCGGGCGACGGAATCGCGTCCGTGTTCGCCGCCGCAATCTTTGACAGGCTTCGCTCCGGCTCGCTAGCGTCCGGACTTCGTTGCCGCGGAGTCCGTCATGCGCCTGATGCGTTCCCTGTTCCTGCTCGCCGCGTTGCTGTCGTGCCCGCCGTCGACGGCCAGGGACACGGCCCCGAAGGCGGACGAACCCGGCTACGGCGCACTCGCCTTCCGCTCGCTCGGCCCGCTGATCGGCGGGCGCATGACGCGGGTGGCCGGCGTGCCCGCCAGCACCGTCTTCTATGCCGCGGCCGCCCAGGGCGGCGTGTGGAAGTCGACCAACAACGGCGTCGACTGGGCACCGGTCTTCGACGACGCCTACTCGCAATCGATCGGCGCGATCGCGGTCGCGGCGAGCGACCCGAACGTGGTCTATGTCGGCGGCGGCGAGGCCAATCCGCGCGGCAACGTCGCCCTCGGCCACGGTCTCTGGCGCTCGACCGATGCCGGCGCGAGCTGGGAACACGTGCTCAAGCTCAAGGGCCAGATCGGCACCATCGCCGTGCATCCGAAGGAGGCCGACATCGCCTTCGCGGCCGTGCTCGGCTCGCCCTTCGGGCCGGGGCCGGAACGCGGCGTCTATCGCACCCGGGACGGCGGTCGGACCTGGTCGCAGGTGCTGAAGCTGGATGCCGAGACCGGCGCCTCGGATGTCGCCATCGACCCGCACAATCCGCGCATCGTCTATGCCGGGATGTGGGCGATGCGACGCACGCCCTGGTCGATGCAGAGCGGCGGCGCGAGCGGCGGCCTGTACCGTTCGGACGATGGCGGCGCCACGTTCGAGAAGGTCGAGCACGACGCGATCCCGAAAGGCGTCGTCGGCAAGATCGGCGTCGCCTTCGCGCCGAGCCGGCCCGGCCGCATCTACGCCCTGATCGAGGCCGAACAGGGCGGCCTGTTCCGCTCCGACGACGGCGGCGGCGAATGGAAGCGCATCAACGGCCACCCGGTGCTGACCCAGCGCGCCTGGTACTACATGACGATGACGGTGGACCCGACGGACGCGGACACCGTGTGGTTCCCGCAGGTGCCCTTGCTGCGCTCGACGGACGGCGGCAAGACCGTGGCCCAGGTCCGCGGTCCGCACCACGGCGACCACCACGACCTCTGGATCGACCCGACGAATCCGCAGCGCATGGTCAACGGCAACGACGGCGGCATCGACGTGTCGCTGGACGGTGGCGCGACCTGGACGCATCCGCTGCTGCCGATCGCCCAGTTCTACAACATCGACGTCGACGACCGCGTGCCCTATCACGTCGGCGGCACCATGCAGGACTGGGGCACGGCCAGCGGCCCCTCGCGCAGTCTGCGCGGCGCGCACGCGATCGGCGAATGGCTGTACGCCGGCGGCGGCGAAGCGGCCGACTTCGTCTACGACCCGTTCCGCCCCGGCCACATCTATGCCGGCGAATACATGGGCCATCTCTCGCACTACGTCGAGGGCAGCGGCCAGTACCGCAACATCTCGGTGCAGCTCTACAACGGCTCGGGCATCGCGCCGGAAAAACATCCGTACCGCTTCCAGTGGACGGCGCCGGCGCACGCCTCGCCGCATCGCGACGGCGGGCTGTACCACGGCGGCAACGTGTTGTTCCGCACGAAGGACCAGGGCCAGACCTGGACCGCGATCATCCCCGACCTGACCCGCAACGACCGCAGCAAGCAGCAGTGGTCGGGC
>CALMWD010000075.1 GCA_937873105.1 uncultured Rhodanobacteraceae bacterium | reverse complement strand
CCACTGGTTATCGGCAGACGGCGGCCTACGAAGGCGTGGGCGAGATGCTGCAGCGCCTGGCCGACGCGGGCTGCACACTGTCGATCGCCACCAACAAGCGCCTGCTGCCCACACGGCTGATCCTCGAGCATCTGGGCTGGGCGGGTCACTTTGCTGCGGTGTATGCGCTCGACCTGTTCGAGCCGCGCCTGCCCGACAAGGCGGCGATGATCGCGCGCCTGATGCAGGACCAGGGCATCGCGTGCGAGCACGCGGTGTACGTCGGCGACCGCAGCGAGGACGGCGAATCGGCAGACGCCAACGGCCTGCCCTTTCTCGCCGCGACCTGGGGTTATGGCAGCCTGAGCAGCGCCGAAATGGCGCCGCACTGGCGCGCGATCGCGACACCGGCGGCGCTCGCCGATGCGATCCTGACCAGCCCGCGGGACTGACACCCGCCGCGCGTGCGGGCTACTTCTGGTCGGCGAGCAGCCGCTGCAGGTATTCGACGGGGATCGCGTAGCTGATGCCCGACGGGTCGGCGAGCACGTTCTCCTTCGTGGACTTCACGAACACCATGTTCAACACGCCGAGCACCTCGCCGCTGTCCGGGTCGTAGAGCGGACTGCCGCTGTTGCCCGGATAAGCCGTCGCATCGAGCTGATAAACGCGAAAGACGTCGTTGGCCAGGCGGCGGATCAGCGCGGGGTTGAGATTGCGCGAGTTGGCCTGCGGAATGCCGATCGGCGTGATCGCGGACACGATCCCCCGGTGCGTGACCGGCGTCATGCCGAGCACGTTGCCGATCGGAAAGCCGGTGAAGGCGATCTCCTGGCCTTCGAGCACGCGCGCGTTCGAGCCCAGGCGCAAGGCCGGCAGCGCCGGCCCGCCCTCGAGACGCACCACGGCGAGGTCGCGGCTGCGCTCGCTGGCCACGACGCGAGCGGGCCGCACCGTTCCGGTTTCGCCATCGCCCGGGACGACGATGACCAGCGCCTCCATGTTGTCGGAATCGAGACGCTCGGGCAGTACGTGCGCGTTGGTTGCCACCAGCAGGCCGTTACCGACCACGAAACCGGTGCCGCGAAACTGGAACGCAGGGCTGCGCGTGCGCTGGTAGGTGCCAACGGCGACCACCGAGGGCTTGATCCGCGGCACCGTCGCCACCAGGTCCGCCTTGGCCGTCGACAGGCCGCCGGCCAGCAAGGACATGGCAAGCGCACTCGCGAGGAACCGGCGTCGCTCCGCGCAGCGCTTCGACCCCGCGGGCACCGACACC
Source organism: uncultured Rhodanobacteraceae bacterium (assembly GCA_937873105.1). Taxonomy (GTDB): domain Bacteria; phylum Pseudomonadota; class Gammaproteobacteria; order Xanthomonadales; family Ahniellaceae; genus JADKHK01. The sequence continues at coordinate 90 of CALMWD010000075.1, read as the reverse complement.
GTCATGTCTCGTGATCCTCCTGGCTCGCCAGGCGCAGCGTGCGCAGCATCCGGCTCGGCGACACCACGCTGCTGTCGTAGGGATGACGCG
>CALMWD010000074.1 GCA_937873105.1 uncultured Rhodanobacteraceae bacterium | reverse complement strand
GGAAGAAGAACCTGGACGACGCCACCATCGCCAAGTTCCAGCGCGAGCTGGGCGCGATGGGCTACAAGTTCCAGTTCATCACGCTGGCCGGCTTCCATGCGCTGAACTACTCGATGTGGAAGCTCGCGACCGGCTACAAGGACCGTCAGATGGCCGCCTACGTCGAACTGCAGGAGCAGGAGTTCGGCGACGAGAAGAACGGCTACAGCGCGGCCAAGCACCAGCGCGAAGTCGGCGTCGGCTACTTCGACAAGATCAACGAGGTGATCGCCGGCGGCCAGAGTTCGCTCGCCGCGCTGCACGGCTCGACCGAGGAAGAGCAGTTCGACGCGCACAAGGCGGCCTGATGCGAGCGACGACCCGGACGGCGCCGCCGTCCGGGTTGACGTCGCCGATGCACGCGGCCATCGTCGCCGCATGAGCGAAGCAGACGCATCCACACGCGACCGCGACGAACAGGCACCGCTGTTCGAGCCCTTCCTGCGCCCGGCGCGCCTGCAGGGCGCCCGCTTCCGGGCCTATCGCATCCTGTTCCACCACGACACGCCGATCGAGCGCTGGTTCGACATCGGCCTGATCGTCGCCATCCTGCTCAGCGTGCTCGTCGCCGTGCTCGACAGCGTCGGTGCCGTGCACGCCCGCTACGCCCGCGAACTGCTCGCGATCGAGTTCGCGTTCACCGTGCTGTTCACGATCGAGTACGCGCTGCGGCTCTGGTGCCTGGAGCGGCCTTGGCGCTATGCGCGCAGCTTCTTCGGCGTCATCGACCTGCTGTCGTTGCTGCCGATGTACCTGACCCTGGTGTTCACCAGTGCCCACTTCCTGATCGTGGTGCGGGTGCTGCGCGTGCTGCGCATCTTCCGCGTCCTGCAGATGGCGCGCTACCAGAGCGAGGCGGCGGTGCTGCTCGGCGCCTTGCAGCGCTCGCGGCGCAAGATCCTGCTGTTCGTGTGCACGGTCGTGGTCCTGGCCACGGTGTTCGGCGCGCTGATGTATCTGGTCGAGGGGCCCGAGCACGGCTTCACGAGCATCCCGCGCTCGATCTACTGGGCGATCGTGACCATGGCCACGGTCGGTTTCGGCGACATCACGCCGAAGACCGGGCTGGGGCAGTTCATCACCAGCATCATCATCATCATCGGCTACGGCATCATCGCGGTGCCGACCGGCATCTACACCGCCGAACTCGCCTCGGGGCGCGCCGCGGCGCGGCGCGGGCGCGAATGCGAACGCTGCGGCGAACGCGACCTCTCCGCCGTCGCGCGTTATTGCCAGCGCTGCGGCGAGCGACTTGGCGACGAGGGCGGCGCGCCGCGACCATGACCTTCGTCATGGTCGCAGCGTCGACCTCGTCCCCTGGCGATCGTCGCCGCTAGCATTGGCCTCCCATCCAGCGGAGCAGCCTCATGAAGCAGATCGTCCGTATCGGCGCCGGCATCGCCGTCGCACTGGCCAGCGCCGCTGTGCTGGCGAAGACCGAAGAGCGTGTCGACATCGTTACCGAGGGCGGCATCGGCAAGCACTGGGGTGCGGCGCCCGGAGCGAGTTTCGCGGCGCCCGGCTACCCGGCCGCCATGAAGGAACGCGCCGCCAACGTCTGCCTCAGCATCGGTTATTCCCTGGACCCGAAGAAGGGCGAGCCGAGCGACCTGATCCTGTTGCAGTCCTGGAGCCGCGACAAGGACGACCACGCGCTCACCGACAAGGAACTGGACCCCTTCGTGCAGGCCGCCGCCGCCGCCTTGTCGCAGTGGCGCTTCCAGGCCAAGGAAACGGCGATGAAGAACGTGCACACCTTCACTGCCGCGACCATGACCTTCGCCGGCGCCGAATCGACCCGGCCGGACAACCTGCCGGGCCAGTGCCGCATCGCCGACCTGCCGGCCTTCGTCGAGAAGGAAAGCAAGAACGCCGACGGCGTCAATCGCAACGCGCTCGATCAGCTCGCGCGGCGCCGATCGCAGAACCAGGTGGACGACGTGATGGCCTCGCAGCGTCGTCGTCAGGAAGGTCGCTAAGCCGACGCCGCGGGTCCGGACGGCGATGATGCCCCGGACTTGCGGCCTCCAGGCATCGGGATGACACTCGGGCTCCCGCACCGGAGCCCGACATGGCCGAGTCCAAAGCCGCCGCGAACACCGCGCTGAAGTCCGACGTCAGCGTCGCCAAGAATCTGTTCTTCGGGGAAATCGTCGAGGAGAACCTGTTCCCGTATCCGCAGATGCGCGACCGCGATCGCGAGATGCTGGGCATGATGGTGACCTCGATCGACGATTTCCTGGCCAGCTACAAGGACCAGTTCCGGCATTGGGACGAGGTCGCCGAACAGCCGGCCGAGTTCATTCAGCAACTGCGCGACATGGGCCTGTTCGGCCTGATCATCCCGGAAGCGCATGGCGGCCTGGAACTCAGCAACGCCGCCTACGCGCGCGTGTTGTCGCAGACCTCGCGCTACGACTCTTCGGTATCGCTGACCATCGGCGCCCATTCCTCGATCGGCATGAAGGGCCTGCTGCTGTTCGGCAGCGACGAACAGAAGGCGCGTTACCTGCCCAGGCTCGCCAGCGGCGAAATGATCGCGGCGTGCTGCCTGACCGAGTCCGGCGCCGGGTCCGACGCCGCGTCCGTGCGCACCAAGGCCACGCGTCAGGCGGACGGCTCGTGGACCCTGAACGGCGAAAAGATCTGGATCACCAACGGCGGCATCGCCCAGTTCTACACGGTGTTCGCGCGCACCGACGACACCGACGGCAAGATGACCGCCTTCATCGTCGAGGCCGGCTGGCCCGGCGTCTCGCACGGTCCGCACGAGCAGAAGATGGGCATCCGTTCGTCGAGCACGACCACGGTCGCGTTCAACGAGGTGCGCGTGCCGGCCGAGAATGTGCTCGGCGACCCCGGCAAGGGCTTCAAGGTGGCGATGGCCATCCTCAACAACGGCCGCACCGGGCTGGGCGGCGGCGCGGTGGGCGGCATGAAGGCGCTGATTGCGCTGAGTTCGCAGCAGGCCAAGGACCGCAAGCAGTTCGGTCGCGCCATCGCCGAGTTCGGCCTCGTGCGCGAGAAGATCGCGCAGATGACGGTGGATTGCTTCGCCGCGGAAAGCACGGTCTGGATGGTCGCGCACTACATCGATTCCGGCTGCGCCGACTACTCGACCGAGGCCGCGATCAGCAAGGTGTTCGCCTCCGACGCGATCCAGCGCGCCGCGCACGAGGCGCTGCAGATCGCCGCCGGCAACGGGTTCATGAAGGAGTTCCCGTACGAGAAGGTGCAGCGCGACTCGCGCATCCTCTCGATCTTCGAAGGCACGAACGAAATCCTGCGCCTGTACGTCGCGTTGTCCGGCATGAAGGACGTCGGCGCTTCGCTGAGCGAGCTGAAACACGCGATCGGCGACATCTTCAACAACCCGATCAAGGGTTTCGGCGTGCTCGGCGGCTACGGCCAGCGGCGCCTGTCGCAGGCTACCGGTTTCGGCACCGACCACATCCTGCGGCGCATGCATCCGCGCCTGCAGGCCCTGGCCAAGACCTACGAGCAGTACACGGTGGAGTTGGCGCGGGTGTCGGACGCGCTGCTGCGCAAGTACGGCAAGGGCATCGCCGACTACCAGTACCAGCAGAAGCGCGCGGCCGACATCGCCATCGACCTGTTCGTCGGACTGTGCACGCTGTCGCGCGCGGACGCGCTCGACAAGGCCGGCGACGCCGCGGCCGAGCAGGCGATGACGATCGCCGAGGTCTTCACCAAGCAGGCGCGCCGACGCATGTTCCGCAACGTGCGCGGCATCGAGCGCAACGAGGACCGCGAGATCGAGGCGCTGGCCGGCTTCATCCTCGACCGCGGCGCCTATCCCTGGGACGTGATCTGAGCGATCGACCGGCGAAATCTGCCGGTTCTGCCGGCGGATCCCGTTTTCGAAGTTGACCGCGACGCCGATGGAGGGCTCCGGCGGTCGCCTCGACCTCGGAGACCGCCATGCACCCGTTCGCCCGCAGTATTGCCCTCGGCCTGTTTCTCGCCGCTTCCGCCGCCCAGGCCGCGCCCTGGACCTACCGCGGCACCCTGAACGACGGCGGCGTGCCCGCCCACGGCCGCTACGACTTCCGCCTGAGCCTGCTCGACGCGGGCGGCGCCAAGTCCCTGGCCTATCCGCTGACCTTCGGCGGCGTGGAGGTGAAGAACGGCGCCTTCGCGATCGACGTCGACTTCGGTCTCGACCTCACCCAGTTCGGCGCGCTCACGCTCCGGACCGAGGTTGCGCAGGGCGGCAGCGGTTTTGTCGCGCTCGGTGAGCCGAAACCCTTCGATGCGAAAGCGGCCCTCGGCAGCATGTGCTGGGACACCGCCGGCAATGCCGGAACCAATGACGCGACCGACTTCCTCGGCACCACCGACGGCGAGCACCTGATCCTGAAGGCCGGCAATTCCCAGGTCATGCGTTATGCCGCGCCCAACAACGTGATCGGCGGATCGAGCGCCAACAATGTCGATACGTTCGGCGGTTCGAGCCAGACCATTGCCGGTGGCGGCAGCGCGGCGATGACTTGTGGCAGCGCCGACAACGAGTCCTGCGCCAACCAGGTCGTGGCCGATTACGGCAGCATCGGCGGCGGTGCCGGCAACTACGTGTTCGGCGAGTACGCGACGATTGCTGGCGGGGATTCGAATGACGTTACCGGCAACGCCGCCACGATCGCGGGCGGCCGGACAAACACGGCCTCGGCAATGTCCGCGACGATCGGCGGCGGCGCCTCGAACTATGCCACCCTGTACAGCGCGACTGTCGGTGGCGGGGTCGGAAATTCGGCCAGCGGCTACAGCCTCGGTTTCGCCACGATCGCTGGCGGCAGCGGCAACCTTGCACGCGGCGACTTCTCGATGGTGCCGGGCGGATACGCAAACCAGGCTGGCGGTGACTACAGCTTTGCCGCGGGTCGCAGCGCGCGTGTAAGGACGGCGGCAGATGCCGGCGAGAGCACCGCGACTTGTGTCAACAACTGCGGCGACGAGGGCGCGTTCGTGTGGGCCGACGCGCTGATTCAGCCGTTCACTTCAACCGGGCCCAACCAGTTCCTGATGCGCGCCAACGGTGGCGTCGGCATCAACACCGCGCATCTGGGCAACCATCCGAACCTGCGCTCGGCCGAGCTGACGGTGCGCAGCATCAACGGCGATCCCAATGTCGACATGAACCTGATGACCGCGAACGCGCGCGGCTACAGCATGGCCGTGGTGCCGGACGGCGCCGCGGGTGCGGGGACCTTCTACCTGCAGGAGATCAATGCGGTCGGCACCGGCGAGCCGGCGTGGTCGCCGCGCCTGATCATCACGCCCTCCGGGCAGACCCAGGTCCAGGGCGGCGCCGTCGGCACGATTTCGGATGCGCGCCTGAAGAAGAACATCGGCGACATCGAGCGGCCGCTCGATACGCTGCTGGCGCTGCGCGGTCACCGTTTCGAATACCTCGATCCGGCGCAGGCGCTCGGCGCCGCCGGCACGCGCATCGGCTTCGTCGCGCAGGAAGTGCGCGAAGTGCTGCCGCAATGGGTGTCCGAGAACGGCGCGGGCTACTACAGCGTCGCGCCCAGCGGCTTCGAGGCGCTCGCGGTCGAGGCCATCCGCGAGCAGCAGTCGCTCATCGCGGCGCTGCAGGCGCGCAACGGCCAACTGCAGCAGGCCGTGCAGGCGCTGGCCGAACGCCTGGCCGCGCTCGAAGCGGCGAAGGAGCACTGACATGCGTCGGATGGCGAAGGGCATTGCACTGTTGTTCGCGCCGATCGCGGCCTGCTCGGCCGAAGTGCCGCGTTTCAGCGGCGAAGGCTTGCAGGTCGAATTCCTCGCACGCAGCGCGGACGGGCGCTACACGCTGGCGGCGGACCTCCATGCGCGGGCAGAACGCCAGGCCGGCGGCCGCTTCGATATTGCGGCCGATCTCGTCGCCTCCGGCCCAGCCAAGGCAGCGACGGCAGCCTGCACGCCCGGCTTGCTGTTCGCGAACGGCTTCGAATAAGGCTGGCTCGGAGGCGCGTCAGGACGATGGCGCAGCCTTGCGCGGCAAGTCGTCGCCGAGCGTGACCCAGGGCACGTGGGTGTCGTGGAAGACGTGGACTTGCGGCAGGCGGTCGAGTTCGGCGTCGATCAGGGCACGCGCGAGGTGGATCTCGCCCGGCCAGCGCTCCGAACGGAATGCGATCGGCGAACCGCAGCGGGCGCAGAAGCCGCGTTCGGCGCCGGGCGAGGAGGCATGCCAGCGCAGGTCCGCATCGGCCAGCCAGCGGAACTGACGGGCTTCGACGCCCGCCCAGGTCACAAAGGCGGCGCCGTGCGCACGCCGGCACATCGTGCAATGGCAATGCGCCACCCATTTCGTCGGCAGGTCGAAGGCGAAGCGTGTCGCGCCGCACAGGCATTGGCCGAGGATGGGGTTCGGCATCGCGATCTCCCGATGGCATTCGCCGCGGTCAGGCGCTAGCGTGCCCGGCATCCCGCCTGCATGCAACGGAGTCGGCCATGCCCGGAACCCTGCGCGACGTCACTTTCCGATTCCTCGCCGAACCGACCGACGTGAACTTCGGCGGCAAGGTCCACGGCGGCGCGGTGATGAAATGGATCGACCAGGCCGGCTACGCCTGCGCATCGGGTTGGGCGGGCGGTTATTGCGTCACGGTCTACGTCGGCGGCATCCAGTTCGAACGGCCGATCCGCGTCGGGCAGGTGGTCGAGGTGCATGCCCAGGTCGTGCATACCGGCAGCACCAGCATGCATGTCGCCGTCGACGTGTCCGCGCGCGACACCACGCATGCGGCCGTCGAGCGCACCACGCATTGCCTGATGGTGTTCGTCGCGGTCGACGACGCGCGCCAACCGGTGCCGGTGCCGGCCTACGTGCCCGCGACCGAGGAGGAACGCGAACTCTCGGACTACGCGCAACGCATGATGGCGATGCGCAAGCAGATCGAGGCCGAACGCCGTGCCTTCCTGGCCCGATGCCGCGCGCCGGCGTAGGGCGGCGCGGTCCGATCGATGCATCAGGCCGCGGCCGCCTGCCGATCCAGGCGCCGGTAGCCGATCGCCTCCATCAGGTGCGGGGCGCCGATCCGTTCGGCGTTGGCGAGGTCGGCGATGGTGCGCGCCACCCGCAGGATGCGCTGGTGCGCGCGCGCCGACAGGCCCAGCCGGTCCACCGCCTTCTCCAGCAGGGCCCGCTCCGGTTCGCCGAGCGCGGCATGCAGCTTCAACGCGTTGGCGTCGAGCTGGGCGTTGCAGACGCCGGCGCGGTCCAGGGCCCGCTCGCGCGCCTGCATCACGCGTGCACGCACGGTGGCCGAGGTTTCGCGCGGTCCGTTGTCGCGCCAGTCGCTGATCGGCAGGCGCGGCACTTCGACCTGCAGGTCGATGCGGTCGAGCAAGGGGCCGCTGACCCGGCCGCGATAACGCGCGACCTGATCGGCGGAGCAGCGGCAGCGATCCGACATGTCGCCCGCATACCCGCAAGGGCAGGGATTCATCGCGGCCACGAGCTGGAACCGCGCCGGGAATTCGGCCTGACGCGTCGCGCGCGAGATCAGGATGCGACCGGATTCGATCGGCTCGCGCATCGATTCGAGGACCCGCCTGTCGAACTCGGGCAACTCGTCGAGGAACAGGATGCCGCCGTGCGCCAGACTCGCCTCGCCGGGTCGAGGGATCGAGCCGCCACCAACCAGGGCCACCGCGCTGGCCGAATGATGCGGGGCGCGGAACGGCCGCCGCGACAAGGCCACGGCGACGTCCATGCCGCACAGCGAGGCGATCGCCGCGGAGGCCATCGCCTCGTCGTGGGTGATCGGCGGCAGGATGCCGGGCAGGCGCGAGGCGAGCATGGTCTTGCCGGTGCCGGGCGGTCCGATGAACAGCAGGTTGTGGCCGCCGCTGGCCGCGATTTCGAGCGCGCGTCGTGCATGTGCCTGGCCGATGACGTCGGCGAGATCGGGCACGCTGGCGAGTGTGGGCGGGATCGGCGTGGCGGTGCAGCGCGGCAGTCCGGCGTCGCCGCGCAGGTGGGCGCACACCGAGAGCAAGTCGTCCGCCGCATGCACTTTCGCATCGGGGACCTGGGCCGCCTCGTCGGCGTTGGCGGTCGGGACGATCACCGCCTTGCCGGCGCGCGTGGCCTGGATCACTGCCGGCAACAGGCCGTGGATGGCGCGCAGTTCTCCGGACAGGGCCAGTTCGCCGTAGAACTCGTAATCGCCGAGGGCTTCGATCGGGACCTGGCCCGAAGCCGCGAGGATGCCGAGCGCGATGGCCAGGTCGAAGCGCGCGCCTTCCTTCGGAAGATCCGCTGGCGACAGGTTCACCGTGATGCGACGCTGCGGGAACTCGAAGTTCGCGTTGAGCAGGGCCGAGCGAACGCGGTCGCGGCTCTCGCGCACCGCCGCCTCCGGCAGGCCGACGATGTTCGTGCCGGGCAGGCCGCCGGACAGGTGCACTTCGATGTTCACGCGCGGCGCCTCGACGCCGAGCGCCGCACGCGCATGCACGATGGCGAGGCTCATGCCGCCTTCCCGCGCCGCGCGACCGGGCAGCGTCCCTGGGTGTTGTGGCGAGCGGTCGGATACGGCATGAGCCTCATCGCTGGGTCGTGGAGAGAGGCTCAGGCTAGG
>CALMWD010000073.1 GCA_937873105.1 uncultured Rhodanobacteraceae bacterium | reverse complement strand
GCGGCAGGCCGACCAGCATGACCAGCGGCACGATGGCGAGCCAGCGCACGTGCAGGCGCCGGCCGCCGCGCAACCGGGCGAGGCCGAGCACCAGGCCGTAGCCGATCAGCAGCACGACGCCGCCCAGCGCATAGGCGTGCAGGATGTCGCCCGGATAGAACAGCACGCCATGCAGCAGACCGAAGGCGAACAGCGCGATCAGGCGGCGCGCATAGATCGCGACGAATCCGCCGGCGCCCGAGCGCGCCTCGCCCCGCTGCAGCATCACCGCGAAGCCCATGCCGAACAGCAGCGAGAACAGCGGATAGAACTTGCCCTGGATCAGCCATTCGACCAATCGGTCCAGCCACAGGTGGATGCCGGTGTATTCGGCCGGCAAGCCGTTCAACAGTCCGGCGATCGGCCGCTCGAACCATTCCACGTTCATCAGCACGATGCCGAACAGGGCGAAGCCGCGCGCGTAGTCGAGCGCGTCGATGCGTTCGGGCACGGCCACCGGCGCGGGGCTCGACGGTTCCGGGTCGGTCGGGCGATCGATGGTCGCGTTCATTGCGATGCGTCCTCAGCGCGCGGCGCGACGCAGCGGTTGCCACTTCAGGTAAGTGGCGGAACGCCACAGCCATTCCATCGGGCCGTAGTTGAAGTAGGCGAGCCAGACGCGCGAGAACACCGCCTGGAAGGCGATCATGCCGGCCACCAGGCCCATCTGCGGGAAACGCGACACCTGCCCGAACCAGCCGGCACCGTAGCCGTAGAACAGGGTCGAGAACACCAGCGAATGCGTCAGGTAATTGGTCAGGGCCATGCGTCCGAGCGGCGCCAGCCAGCCGAACAGGCGCTTGAAGAAGCGCTTGCGCAGCAGCAGGACGAAACTCGCGACATAGGCGGCGCAGAGCAGCAGTTGCCCGCACCAGTGCAGGGCCTGGGTGACGAAGTCCGGGCCACGGCTTTCGCTCCAGGCCGGGTGGTACATCAGCACGCCGGCCGACATCGCGCAGACCAGGCCGAAGGGCCAGCCGATCCAGGCCATGGTGCGGAACAGGGTCAGGTGCTGCTCGGGATGGCGCATCTTGCCGGTCTCGACCAGCCACCAGCCGAGCATGAAGATCGGCAACAGCAGGAACAGCGCGAAGAACGGCGCGCCGGCCAGGCCTTCCAGAGTCTGGCGGGCACGATACTTCGTCGCGACCCAGTAGTCGCCGCTGGTCATCGCCTGCACTTCCCAGAAGATCGCCTGGGTCTGGTATTCCTTGCGCTTGAACCAGTTCTCGGCGGCGAGCCGGTCTTCCTTCTTTGCCTTCTTCGACTTCTTCGGATCGGCGTCCGCTGCGGGCGCGGCGGAAGCATCGGCCTTGGCCGCCTCCGGCTTGGCCACGGCCTCGCCCGGGTCGGCCTTCGGCGCGTCCTTGTTGTCCTTGTTGTCCTGGTCGTCCTCGTCCTTCGGGAATTCGCCGACATCGCCGGGCGCGATCTTGCGCGCCTCGGCCAGCAGCTCGGCTTCGCGCTTCGGCCAGGCCGCGGCCAATTCGGCGCGCTTGGCCTCGCTCTTCGCAAACCGCTCCTGCAGATCGACCGGGTCGCGCTGCAGCATGCCGCCGATGCCCACGGCCGACATCATCAGCAGCGGAAAGATCAGCATGCCGATCGAGATGCGCAGCAGCCATTGCGGATTGCGCAGGAAGGCGAACCGCGGCTTGGTGCGCAGCCAGACGATGCCGAGCAACAGGAACGCGCCGATGGCGTAGTCGTGGAGGATGTCGCCGGTCCAAAGGAACAGGCTGTGCGCGATGCCGATCGCGAGCAGCACGCCGGCGCGGCGCGCGAACCAGGCGTAGAACGGCCGCTGCGCTTCCTCGGCGCGCAGCAGCATCACCGCGAAACCCATGCCGAACAGCAGCGAGAACAGCTTGTAGAACTTGCCCTCGACGAGGATCTTCACGAGGAACCCGGCGCCGTGGTCGAAGTCGCGCGCGAGCAGGTCGGGCGCGGTCAGCACCGCGATGGCGCGGTTGAACCACTCGATGTTCATCATCAGGATGCCGATCAGCGCGAAGCCGCGCAGCACGTCGAGCACGTCGAGGCGCTGCGATTCGGCGACCGGCGCCAGCGCGGGCGCGTCGTTCGCGGCCGCTTCGTGCGGCGCGACCTCGTCCGCGCCGGTCGCGGTCGGGTGAATGTCCTGCGTCATGATCCGAATCCCCAAGTCCAGTCCGCCATCTGCGCGGCGTGATGCAAGCGTAGTGGCCGCCCCGCCGAATTCTCCGTGCCAAGCGTCATGGCAACCCCGGGCGGCGCTCAGGCATCGTCCAGGGCCACTTCGAAGCGCGCATGACCGGAACTGCGGTACTTGCGTTCGAACGGCGTCAGCGACTCGGCGTCCTGCGGCAGCGTGGCGACCGTCCCGACACGCCCGAGCAGCGCCGCGGCCAGGGCGAACTCCTCGGCATAGATGCGCCAGTTGGTCCGCAACACGATTCGCCGCGCGTTCGCGAGCAGGCACGGAAACACCGGATGCCCGTGCCAGCGTCGCAACAGGTGTTCGGGCTTGGGCCAGGGATTCGGATACAGCAGGTACAGGACCTCGATGCGCCGCCCGGCCGCGGCCAGCAGGCGCAACACGGTCGCGGCCTCGGCACGCATCAGGCTCGCGCGATCATGGATCGCGAAACCCGCCGGGGCGAGGCGTGCGAGCCGGTGCGCCGACTGGTCGACGCCGAGCAGCCTTGCACCGGCGTGCCGTTGCGCCAGCGCCAAGGTCGAATCGCCGTGGCCGCAGCCGAGATCGACGACCAGCGGCATCGCCGCGTCGTCCACGCCCTGCCAGCGCGCGAACTGCAGGGCCGTGGCGGCATGCAGGGGCGCGCGCCAGGCGTGGTCGCGATGCCGACGCACCACGTCGGGCAAGCGCGCGTGCGGCCCGGTCTGGGAACTGACGATCTCGGGGGAATTGCCGTCCATGCCCGCATCTTGCCTGCATTGAGCCGCGGCGCGCGCAGCGGCTAAGCTCGGCCTCCCCCGATCGACCGACTTCGCATGAGCGCCACCCGTTTCGTCGACCTGCCCTCGCCCTACGCGCTTCGCCGCGGCGGACAACTCGTCGGCGCGAAGCTGGCCTTCGAAACCTGGGGCGAATTGTCGGCCGGGCGCGACAACGCGGTGCTGATCCTGACCGGCCTGTCGCCGGGCGCGCATGCCGCCGCCTCCGCGGCCGATCCGACGCCGGGCTGGTGGGAGGCCATGATCGGTCCCGGCAAGGCCATCGACACGCGCCGCCATTTCGTCATCTGCGTGAACTCGCTCGGCAGCTGCAAGGGCTCGACCGGCGCCGCCTCGATCGATCCCGCGACCGGGCAGACGTATCGCCTGAATTTCCCGGAACTCACGCTTGAAGACGTGGCCGACTCGGCCAAGCACGTGCTCGACGCGCTCGGCATCACCTGCCTGCGCGCCCTGGTCGGGCCGTCGATGGGCGGCATGACCTCGCTCGCCTTCGCGGTGCTGTTCCCGGGACGGGCGCCGAACCTGGTGCTGATCTCGACCGCGCCGCATTCGCTGCCGTTCGCGACCGCGATCCGCTCGGTGCAGCGCGAAGCCATCCGCCGCGATCCGGCCTGGAAGAACGGCGACTACGACGCCGACGCCTGGCCGGAGAACGGCTTCCGCATCGCCCGCAAGCTCGGCATGGTGACCTACCGGTCGCCGCAGGAATGGCGCAGCCGCTTCGGCCGCAAGCGCGTCAGCACGCCCGACCCGCGCCCCTTCGAGCGCGAGTTCGAAGTCGAGGCCTACCTCGACGCACATGCCGATCGTTTCGTCGGCAGCTTCGACCCGAACTGCTACCTGTACCTGTCGCGCGCGATGGACTGGTTCGACCTCGCCGACCACGGCGGCGCCGTCGACATCGCGCTGGCCCGGACCGGGAGCAAGCGCGCGCTGGTGATCGGCGTCACCACCGACATCCTGTTCCCGATCGAACAGCAGCGCGAGATCGCCGAAGGCCTGCGCCACGCCGGCGCCATCGTCGAATACCACGCCTTGCCGAGCATCCAGGGCCACGATTCGTTCCTGGTCGACTTCGAACGCTTCGCCCCGCCGGTCGGCGACTTCCTGAACTCGCTCTAGCCGCCGCTTCCGCCGCCCGGCCATGCCGGCTATGATGCGCGCCCCTGCACGGCCGGTGTGGCGGAATTGGTAGACGCGGCGGACTCAAAATCCGTTTGTGGTGACACAGTCTGGGATCTAGTCACTCCACCGGCACCAGCAGACACCTCCAT
>CALMWD010000072.1 GCA_937873105.1 uncultured Rhodanobacteraceae bacterium | reverse complement strand
AGCGTGCTGATGGGCTGCACGTTTCTTTGATTAATGGGGCAGTCCCGCCCCGGAATCGCACGTTTCGGAGGCACTCGCAGCTTTTTCTTCGTGGACGATTTTGAATAGGGCAGTGACGTCCAAGGTGAGAAATTCGCATCAAGAGTCATGACGAAGACATTGGCCGCAAGCAAGCATCACTGCGTCCACCGGATTCGACGCGATCAGGTGCTTCGCGACGAGGTCACAACTCGCGCACGACCCGGAAACCGACGTCGAGCGCGGCCTTGTCGCCGTCCTGGGTGTCGTGCAGGCCGAGCAGCGGCGCGTTGGCGCCGTCGCGGTAGGAACTGCCCATGATCTTCCGCTCCTCGCATTCGCCCCTGGCGGCGCAGTCGCTGACCCATTCGGCGACGTTGCCGACGAGGTCGAACACGCCCTGCGCGCTCGCGGCGTAGCGGCCGACGGGACGGGTGTCCTCGGCGCCGTCGGTGCAGTCGTGGCGCTCGCGCAGGTTGAGGTCGCGGCCGTCGCGGCCATAGACGTTGCCGAGCCGGCAGGCCGCTCCCGAGGTCGCGACGCCGGCCGCGGCCGCCCGCCATTCCTGGGCGCTCGGCAAGCGATAGCGGCGTCCCGTCTGCTTCGACAACCACGCGGTGTAGGCGCGCGCATCGTCGTAGCTGACGCAGACCACCGGGTGGTCGCCGCCTTGGGTGAACCCGGGTTCACGCCAGGTGCGCGGCTTGACCAGGCTGAGCGGCGCGCCGAGTTGCCGACAGTGCTCCGACGAGCGTCGGGTGGCGGCAACGAAGCGGCCGTACTCGGTGCGGGTGACCTCGTGTTCGGCGACCGCCAGCCAGGCATCGCCGACGCGCAGCAGGCGCATCGGCGGCCCGCCGAGGTCACGCAGGGGCTGGCCGGCCTGGCGCTGCGCAGCCAGCTTGCGCCAGCGCCCGGACAAGCCCGGATCGGCCTCGAACAGGGCCGCCAGCGTCTCGACCGGCAGCGGATCGCCGCCCTGCTCGGCCGCCGCGAGCCGCGTCGACAAGGCCTCGACCAAGGCCGATTCAAAGGTCAGGCTGGCCGGACGCGCCTTGAGCTCCTGGGCAGCGATGAAATCGCGCAGGTGGCGGATCAGGGTGCTGGCTTCGACATCGCGGGATTCGTCGAGCGCGCGCAGGATCGCGTCGCGCACGGTGCCGACGAAGGCGTCGGCGGCATCGAGGCGTTCGTCGTTGCGCTGCTCGGCCAGGGCGGAGGCCAGCAGGGCCGAGGCACTGCCCTCCTTCGGCTCGAACCAGCGCTGCGCAGTGATGCGGTCGGCGATCAGGGCCAAGGCCGGGTCGGTCACGCGTGCAGGCGCGGCGACGATGTCGGCGGGCGTCGAGTCGGGCGGTGGCGGGGTCCGCTGCGACCACCAAGCAACTGCCGAGACGATGACGCCCGCGCCGATCAGCAGCGCGGCCCGGCGCGGCCAGGGCGTCCGCGACGGCGAAGGCGCGGCGACCTCCACGCCATGCACGACGGCGGTATCGACCAGCGCCGGCGGCTGCATCTGCACATCGAGCGCCGCGACGAAATCGTCGGCGCTCTGGAATCGATCCTCGGGCGATTTCGCCAGCGCGCGATCGATCAGCGGCTGCCAGCGTTCGAATCGTTGCGGCAGGCGCGGCACCGGATCGGTGTGATGCGCCAGCGCCATCGACACCGCGTCGCTGCCGCGGAACGGCAGTTTGCCGGTGAGCAGTTCATAGGCCATCACGCCCAGGCTGTAGAGATCGGACCGGGCGTCGACCTCCTGGCCGCGCGCCTGCTCCGGGCTCATGTAGGCAGAGGACCCGAGGGCATCGCCGGTGGTCGTGACGCGCACGCTGCCGAGACTGCGCGAGATGCCGAAGTCGGCCAGGCGCGCGCGCTGCTCGCGGTCGAACAGCACGTTGTCCGGCTTCACGTCGCGATGCACGACGCCTTGCGCATGCGCGAAACCCAGGGCCGTGGCGATCGCGCGCAGCACGGTCGCGATCGTCTCCTCGCGCCCGGTGATCGCGGCATGGCTCAGGTCGCCGTTCGGCAGGTAGGCCATCGAGTAGTACGGCGAACCGTCGCGGGTGCGACCGACTTCGTAGATGCCGACGATGTTCGGATGTTCGAGGCGGGCGATGGTGCGCGCCTCGTGCTCGAAGCGCACCGCCATCTGGTCGGCGCCGCTGCCGCGGAAATGCACGACCTTGATCGCGACCGGGCGATCCAGCGACAGCTGCGTCGCGAGATACACGGCCGCCATGCCGCCTTCGCCAAGGCGACGCTCGATGCGGTAGCCGTCGATCTCCGGGAATGCGCTCATGGACGAATGTTTCTGGGCCCGTCTTTATAGCGCAGGCCCGCCCGCCTGTCGGCAAACGGATCGTGGCAGATGGCCACGGCCCGATGACGCTGCCGCGGTGGCGCCGCATAATCGCGCGGCACACGGGAGATCGAATCGATGGATACCGCCGCACTGATCCGCAACTACTACGCCGCGTTCAACCATGCCGACTTCGAGGGCATGATCGCCCTGCTCGGCGACGATGTCGTGCACGACGCCAACCAGGGCTCGCGCCATGCCGGCAAGGACTGGTTCCGCAGCTTCCTCGCGCACATGGACCGCTGCTACCGCGAGCAGGTCGTCGACCTGGTCGTGCTGACCGAAGCCGGCGGCACCCGCGCCGCCGCCGAATTCGTCATCGAGGGCGAATACAAGGTCACCGACGAGGGGCTGCCGCCGGCGCGCGGCCAGCGCTATCGTTTGCCGGTCGGCGCCTTCTTCGAGGTGCGCGACGGCCTGATCCGGCGCGTGACCAACTACTACAACCTGCAGGACTGGATCGCGCAGGTGTCGGCGTGAGCGAACTGCAGGTCGTTACGCAGACCGGCGAAGCCCTGCGCCGCCACCTCGACGACATCGCCCGCCTGCGCATCCAGGTGTTCCGCGACTGGCCCTACCTGTACGAAGGCGACCCGGACTACGAGCGTCGCTACCTGCAGACCTACATCGACACGCCGGACGCGATGGTCGCGATCTGCTTCGACGGCGAACGCGTGGTCGGCGCGTCCACCGCGCTGCCGCTCGCACACGAAACCGAGGAGATCCGGCGCCCGTTCGCTCGCGTCGACGACACGCTCTACCTCGGCGAATCGGTGCTCGATCCCGCCTGTCGCGGTCGCGGCATCGGCCTCGCCTTCTTCGAACACCGCGAAGCCCATGCCGCGAAGCTCGGCCTCAGGCATTGCGTGTTCTGCGCCGTGCAACGCGACCCCGGCGATCCGCGCCGTCCGCCCGACTACGTGCCGCTGGACGCCTTCTGGCGCAAGCGCGGCTATGCGCCGATCGACGGCTGCACCACGACCCTGAGCTGGCGCGAACTCGGCGAGGCCGGGGAATCGCCGAAGCCGATGCAGTTCTGGCGCAAAACCTTGGGAGCCTGACATGAGTCGAACCTTGCGCATCGCCGCTTGCCAGTACCAGGTCGGCCCGATCGCTTCCTGGGACGCCTTCGAGAAGAAGCTCGACCTGGTGCTCGGCGAAGCCAAGCGCGGCGGCGCCGACCTCGCCCTGCTGCCCGAATACTTCACGATGGAACTGGCGACGATGTTCGGCGCCGCGGTGCGCGAATCGCTGCCGAAGCAGCTCGAAGCCTTGCAGCCGTGGATCCGCAAGTACCGCCTGTACGTGACCGATCGCGCCAAGCGCTTCCGCATGGCCATCGTCGGCGGCTCGATCCCGGTGCGCGACGAGGACGGGCGTTACCGCAATCGCTGCTTCATCGCCACCGCGGACGGCCGCGAGCAGGTGCAGGACAAGCGCCGCATGACCCGCTTCGAGCAAGAGCAATGGGGCATCGGCGGCGGCGAAGGCCACGCCCTGTTCGAGGTCAAGGGCGTGAAATGTGCGGTGGCGATCTGCTACGACAGCGAGTTCCCGAACGACGTGCGCGAGAAAATCGAACTCGGTGCCGAACTGATCCTGGTGCCAAGCTGCACCGATTCGCTGGCCGGCTACCACCGCGTGCGCGTCGGATCGCAGGCGCGCGCGCTCGAGAACCAGTGCTACGTCGCCGTGTCCTACACCGTCGGCGACCTGCCGCAGTCGCCGGCCATCGACGAGAACCACGGCGCCGCCGCCGTCTTCGCCCCGCCCGATCGCGGCTTCCCCGCCGACGGTGTCGTCGCCCAGGGCCAGCTCGACGCCGCACAATGGGTCTTCGCCGATCTCGACTTCGACAAGATCGACACGGTACGTCGCGACGGGCAGGTGTTGAACCATCGGGATTGGTGAGCGGGCGCGAATCGTTTCGTCGGCCGCGAGCCGTGGCTCGCTCCTACAAATCGGCACGTTTTCGGGGCTACACTCGGGTTCACGTACCGGTCTTGGGGAGAAGGCGGATGCGGGGACTTCATCGCCTGTGGGGATTGGCGGTCGTGGCTGCCGTCGTGTCGGGATGCAGCGGCAGCGGCAATTCCGGCGATCCGCGCGGGACGGCGCCGCCGCCGGCCGGCACCGCGGACAGCGGCTGCACCGGGTCCTGCGCGAACGCGAACAGCTTCCTGACTGTCGCGGACGTCCAGAAGGTGCTCGCGCAAGCCGTCAACGAGGCGCAGGCACAGAACCAGCCGGCGACCATCGCCGTGGTCGACCGCGTCGGCAACGTGCTCGGCGTCTACCGCATGACCGGCGCGCGCACGACGGTGACGATCAGCTCCGGACGCGGCGTCAGCGGCGGGCTCGAGGGCATCGCCATCATCCCGAGCGAACTGGCGGCGATCAGCAAGGCCGTGACCGGCGCCTACCTGTCCTCGGAAGGCAATGCCTTCTCGACGCGCACGGCCGGCCAGATCGTGCAGGAGCACTTCAATCCGGGTGAAATCGGCGGCCCGTCCGGCCCCTTGTTCGGCGTGCAGTTCTCGCAGCTGCTGTGCTCGGACGTGATCAATCTTCCGGCCCCGGTGCTCGCCGGGATCTTTCCGCCGGGCGCGAATGTCGGCGTCGGCCCGAAGGCGTCGCCCTTGGGCCTGAGTGCGGACCCCGGCGGCTTCCCGCTGTACAAGGCCGGCACGCCGGTGGGCGGCGTCGGCGTCGTTGCCGACGGCAGCTACGGCATCGACCTGAACGTATCGGCTCGCGACCGCG
>CALMWD010000071.1 GCA_937873105.1 uncultured Rhodanobacteraceae bacterium | reverse complement strand
CGCTTCGACGAGAATCCCGCCGACTACGTGCTCGGCGGCGAGTCCTTGCCCGTCTACACGCCGGAGAAGAAAAAATGACGCGCCTCAGCGCATTTCGCGGGTGCGATGCGCCATCGCACGCTTTCCGCCCCGTCCACCGCGCCCTGGTCGGACTCGGCCTCGCCCTGCTGTGCTCGTGCACCCTGATCCAGCGACCGGAACCGCTCACGACCCTGCGCCTGCCGCTGGCTGGTGCCGATCTGGCCTGGCCAGCCGCACTCGCGACCGGCCGCGTCGATTCGACCTCGGCCCTGCGCAGCCATCGTGTACTCGTGGTCGATGGCGCCGTGCTGATGCAGCACGAAGGCCTGCGCTGGGTCGATACGCCCGCGGTGATGTGGTCGGAACAGTTGCGGGCGCTGCATGCACGCGCGGCCAATACCGGCGCGGCGAAGGCGTCGCTGGATCTGTGGCTGGGCGATTTCAACCTGCGCGTCGGCACCGACCGTACGCGCGAAGCGGTGGTCAGCGCCCACGCCTCGCTGCGCTGCGCCGGTTCGGAGCGCAGCATTGCCGTGCCCCCGGTCTCGGCCAGCGTCGCGATGGCCGGCAGCGAGCCACAGGCGTTGGCGCAAGCCTTCGGCCAGGCCAGCGGCGAGGTGCTCGCGGCCCTGCTCGAACAAACGTCGGAACGCGCGGCGGACTGCGCCGCGCCCTAAACCTCAGCCGTTCTGCGGCGAGGAAGACTGCGCGGCGTCGTCCGGACGCGCCTTGTCGTCGCCTTCGGTGCGACCGGTCTTCTTGCGCAACTTCTCTTCCTTCTTCTTCTTCTGGGCCAGCTCGCGCTGCTTCTTCGCAAACGCGTAGTTCGGTGCTGCCATCGCGATTCCCCTCTGTGGCGATCTGAAAGACCTCCACCATGGTCCCACGCCAACGCCGCCGCGCCTACCAAAACTTTGTCGGGCGCGTGGCGAACAGGACCGAGTTGGCGCTGTAGGCTGGGTTGAGCAGCGCGAAACCCAGCACTGTAGACCGGATAGCGCTGTAGGCTGGGTAGAGCGCAGCGAAACCCAGCAAATGTCTTACGCTCCGCCGATGCGAACCTATCGCAGGACCTTCGTCCCGGGCGGCACCTACTTCTTCACCGTGAACGCCGCGGAGCGTCGCGGAAACGACCTGCTCGTCCGCCATGTCGATATCTTGCGCGAGGCATTCCGGGCGGTGCGTGCGGTTCATGCCTTCGAACTGCCCGCCATCGTCGTGCTGCCGGATCATCTGCATTGCATATGGCAGCTTCCGGAGGGCGACACGGACTACGCAACCCGCTGGCGTCTGATCAAGTCCCGATTCTCACGTGCGATTCCGGCCGACGAGCGGGTATCGGAAAGTCGCAGGAAGAAATCGGAGCGTGGGCTATGGCAGCGTCGCTATTGGGAACATCTGATCCGCGACGAGACGGATTTGCACCGGCACTTGGACTACATCCACTTCAATCCGGTCAAGCATGGATGGGTGTCGCAGGTACGCGATTGGCCGCATTCGAGTTTTCATCGATTCGTCGAAGCGGGTCGCTATGACATCGACTGGGGTGCTTCGCAGGAGATCATGAAGTTGTCGTTCGAGTAGCCGATGCTGGGTTTCGCTGCGCTCTACCCAGCCTACGGCGCTATTCGCGCCTTCAGCATTTTGCATGGGCTGCCGACGCGTATTGCACGAATTCACCTCAATCGCTGATTGATCCTGTCCAACGCCGCCTTGCCGGGGTTGAGTTGCTTTGCGGTGAGGGTATTGAGCGGGGCGTCGATGGTGTTCAGGTGCTCGTGCAGGTCCTGGGCGTCGTTGTCGACGTAGAGCAGACCGGTGACGACTTCGCCTTCGGCCTGGTGCTTGGTGATGTAGTTCATCGCCGCGATCTTGTTGTGCGGGTCGTAGTCGCGGTGCAGCTTGCGCAGCAGCAGCACGGTGCCGTCGTGCTGTTCGACTTCGATCACCTGCCCTTCGGCGTAGTCGACGACGATCTCTTCCTTGGTCGGGATGAAGTCGATGCGGTTGACCGCCTCGTTGTGTTCGCGCACGTAGTCGTAGCTCTT
>CALMWD010000070.1 GCA_937873105.1 uncultured Rhodanobacteraceae bacterium | reverse complement strand
GGGCGCAGCGCGCGCAGAAGGCGCGGTTCCAGGGCAGGTCGCGGACGCAGTCGGCGCAGAGTTCGCGGCCCTCCGCGCCCGGCGCGCGGCACAGCAGGCATCGCGGCGGCAGCAGGCGCAGCGACAGGCGTCGCAGCCAGCCGTCAACCGGATTCAAACGACGCGCGTTGACAGGGGGTGTCGGGTCCATAGACTGCGCGGACTTTAGCGCGGCTGGTCCGCGCGCCAGCTTGGGAACAGGACATGACGATGGAACAGACGGGCGGTTGCGGTACGGGCTGCGGTTGCGCGGGCGGCAAGGCCGAATTGCGCATGGTCGAGGACGGCCTGCGCCACGACTGGTCGCAGGGCGAAATCGAGGCCCTGTTCGCGGCGCCGTTCAACGAGCTGATGCACCAGGCGCAGTCGGTGCATCGCACGTATCACGATCCAAATGCCGTGCAGGTGTCGACCTTGCTGTCGATCAAGACCGGCGCCTGTCCCGAGGACTGCGCCTATTGCCCGCAGAGCGCGCGCTACGACACCGGTTTGAAGGCCGAGAAGCTGATGCCGATCGAGGCCGTGGTCGCGAAGGCGAAGCAGGCCAAGGAGGCCGGCGCCTCGCGTTTCTGCATGGGCGCGGCCTGGCGTTCGCCCAAGGACAAGGACATCGCCCAGGTCAATGCCATGGTCAGCGCGGTCAAGGCGCTCGGCCTCGAAACCTGCGCCACGCTCGGCATGCTCAGCCGCGATCAGGCGCAGTCGCTGAAGGACGCCGGCCTCGACTACTACAACCACAACCTCGACACCTCGCCCGAGTTCTACGGCGACATCATCACCACGCGCTGCTACCAGGACCGCCTCGACACGCTGGCGCACGTGCGCGACGTCGGCATGAAGACCTGCTGCGGCGGCATCGTCGGCATGGGCGAGACGCGCGCCGATCGCGCCAGCTTCATCCGCGCGCTGGCCAACCTGCCGGCGCATCCGGATTCGGTGCCGATCAATCGCCTCGTGAAAGTCGCCGGCACGCCGCTGGCCGAAGAACGCGATCTCGATGCCTTCGAATTCGTGCGCACGATCGCGGTCGCGCGCATCACCATGCCGGCCTCGATGGTGCGCCTCTCGGCCGGCCGCGAGTCGATGAGCGAGGAGCTGCAGGCCCTGTGCTTCCTCGCCGGCGCGAATTCGATCTTCTACGGCGAGAAGCTGCTGACCACCGGCAATCCGGACACCGAAGCCGATCGCGCGCTGTTCGACAAGCTCGGCCTGAAGCCGCTGGAAGTGGTCGCGCATTCCGATACCGTGCACGCCGACATCGTCGAGCGCGCCGCTTGAGCGATGCCGCGGCGATCGCGACCCGGGCCGCCGCACGCCTTGGCGAACGCGAGGCGGCGGGGCTGCGCCGGGTCGTGCGCGAGGTCGAGCGGGCGGAGGGCGTGCATCTGCGCATCGACGGCCGCGACCTGGTGTCGTTCGCGAGCAATGATTACCTTGGCCTCGCGCAGCATCCCGAGGTCGTGCGGGCGATGCAGGAGGCCGCGAACCGCTGGGGCGTCGGCAGCACCGCCGCCCACCTGCTCGGCGGCCATCGCGGCCCGCATGCGCGGCTCGAACGCGAAGTCGCCGAGTGGCTTGGTTACGAGGCGGGCCTGCTCTTCTCCACCGGTTACCTGGCCAACCTGGGCGTGCTCGCGGGCCTGTTGCAGGACGGCGACGTTTGCGTGCAGGACAAGCTCAACCACGCCTGCCTGATCGACGGCGCGAAGCTGGCCGGCTGCGCGTTGCGACGTTATCCGCACAACGACGTCGATGCCGCCGCGCGCCAACTCGACGCCGCCGGCGACGCACCGACGCTGCTCGCGACCGATGGCGTGTTCTCGATGGATGGCGATCTGGCGCCCCTGCCTGAACTTGCGCGGCTCGCACGCGATCGCGGCGCCTTGTTGTTCGTCGACGACGCCCATGGTTTCGGCGTGCTCGGTCCGGATGGGCAGGGTAGTCCCGAGCATTGCGGCCTGGGCGCGCGCGACGTGCCCTTGCGCATGGTCACGCTCGGCAAGGCGGTGGGCTGCGGCGGGGCGCTGGTACTCGGTCCGCGCGAGCTGATCGACGCGCTGGTGCAGTTCGCGCGGCCCTTCGTCTACACCACGGCGTTGCCGCCCGCGCTGGCGGCGGCGGCTTCGGCAGCCATCCAGGTGCTGCGTCGCGAACCGCAGCGACGAGCGCATCTGCAGGCGCTGGTCGCGCGCTTCCGCGCCGGCGCCTCCCGGCTCGGTTATGCGCTGATGGATTCGGTCACGCCGATCCAGCCGCTGCGCATCGGCGAGGCCGGTGCCGCCGTCGCCTTGTCGCAGGCGCTGATGCAGCGCGGCTGGTATGTGCCGGCGATCCGTCCGCCCACGGTACCGGCGGGCAGCGCGCGCCTGCGCGTCACCTTGTCGGCGGCCCACGCCGAGGCGCAGGTCGACGGCCTGCTCGAGGCCTTGGAGCAGGCGAGGCCGGCATGAACGGCGAGACCCATCTGACCGTATTGCTGCGCACGCTGGCGCCGGAGCGGCAGCCGGGCGAATACGTCTATGCGACCGTGCCAGTCCTGCCGGCCGGACTGGATCCGGCCCTCGTATTCCGCGAACAGGAAGGCTGGACCCTGGTCCTGCCGCGCGCGCAGGCCGAGGCCGCAGGACTCGACTTCACCTTCCCTTGCGCCTGGCTGACCCTGCGCGTGCATTCCTCGTTGCAGGCGGTCGGCCTGACCGCGGCCGTCGCCGATGCGCTGGCCGACGCCGGCATCGCCTGCAACATGGTCGCGGCGTACCATCACGATCATCTGTTCGTACCGCTGGACCGCGCCGACGAGGCGATCGAGCTCCTGCGGCGCCTGTCGCGGAGCTGAGCCATGCATATCGACGTCTACGGTCAGGGCGGGGACATTCCGGTCGTATTGATCCATGGCTGGGCCATGCACGGCGGCGTCATGACGCCGCTGGCCGAGGGCTTGGTGCGGCTGCCGCGCGTGAAAGTGCACGTCGTCGACCTGCCCGGCCACGGTTACACCCGGGAGGGCGAGGACGGCTTCGACGTGGCCGATTGCGTCGACCGGCTCACCCGCCTGGTGCCGCCGGGCGCGATCTGGATCGGCTGGTCGCTGGGCGGTCTGGTCGCGTTGCGTGCGGCGCTGACGGCATCGGCGCAGGTGGCGGGTCTCGGCATGATCTGCGCGTCGCCGTGTTTCGTCAGCCGCGGCGGCTGGGCGCATGGCGTGCCGATGGCGGTGTTCCAGCAGTTCGGCAGCGACCTCGCCAGCGACTACCAGGGCACGATCGAACGCTTCCTCGCGCTCGAAGCGCAGGGCGACGAGAACGCCCAGGCCTGCCTGCGCGAACTGCGCGCGCACGAGTTCGACCGCGGCCAGCCCAGCCCCTCGGTGCTGGAGATGGGCCTGTATGCGCTCGAGCACAGCGACTACACCGAACAGCTGTCGCACCTGACCTGCCCGAGCATCTGGGTGCCGGGCGGGCGCGACCGCATCGTGCCCTGGCAGGCGATGGAGTGGGCTGCCGACGGCGCGCGCGGGCGCTATCACCGAATCGATGGCGCCGCGCATGCGCCCTTCATCACGCATCTGGCCGAACTGATGGTGCAACTGAAGATCCTGGTGCGCGAGGTACACGGTGAATAAGCGGCAAGCCGACGTCAGGGCCGAATCCGGCGGGGACCACGGGGAATGAGGATCGACGTGACGCGCGTGCGGCGCGCATTCTCGCGCGCGGCGCCGGCCTACGACGCCATCGCCACGCTGCAGCACCAGGTCGAGGCGCAATTGCTCGGCCGGCTCGACCTGCTCAAGGACGCGCCGCAACGCGTCCTCGACGTCGGCGCCGGTCCCGGCCGCGCCAGTGCGGCGATGCGCAAGCGCTTCCCGAAGGCCGAGGTCGTCGCCCTCGATCTGGCCTTGCCGATGCTGCGCGAGGCGAAGGCGCGCGCCGGCTGGTGGAAACCGTTCCGGCGCGTCTGCGCCGATGCCCGCGCCCTGCCGCTCGCCGACGCCAGCATCGACCTGCTGTTCTCCAGCCTGTGCCTGCAATGGTGCGAGGACCTGGAGACGGTGTTCGACGAATTCCGCCGCGTGCTGCGCCCCGGCGGCTGGCTGCTGTTCTCGACCTTCGGCCCGGACACGCTGACCGAGCTGCGCCAGAGCTGGGCCGCGGTCGACGACGATCCGCACGTCAACGTCTTCATCGACATGCACGACATCGGCGACCGCCTGCTCGCCGCCGGCTTCCGCGATCCGATGCTCGATGTCGAACATTACGACCTGCGTTATTCCGATCCGAAGCTGCTGATGCGCGAGCTCAAGGGCATCGGCGCCGGCAATGCCGACGCCCAGCGCGCCCGCGGCCTCACCGGCAAGCGCAAGCTCGCGACGATGCTCGCCGCCTACGAAGGTTTCCGCGGCGCCGACGGCCGCTATCCGGCCAGCTACGAGGTCGTCTACGCCCAGGCCCAGGCCCCGGACGCATCCCAACCGCGCCGCCGCGGCGGCACCGACATCGCCGCCGTGTCCGTGGATAGCCTGCGCGCGCAATTGAAATCGCGGCGCGGGGGAAGCTAACCGAATCCGCCCGGTCGCCATCCCATGCGTATGCTGACCGGTTTCATGCGGGCCTCGCCGCGACCCGAGGACGAATTCCGCGACCTGATCGCCCGCCGCGGCGCGCGCCTGCAGGCGGCCTGCCTGCGCATCACCCGCGATCCGGCCCTGGCCGAGGACGCGGTGCAGGAGGCGCTGTTGCGGGCCTGGCGCGCCCGCGACCAGTTCCGCGCGGAGGCCGAACGCGACACCTGGCTGCATCGCATCGCCATCAACGCGGCGCTGGAACTGGTGCGCCGCCGCGGCCCGATGGCGGAGATCGATGCCGATACGCCCGAACCCGATCTGCCCGGCGGCGACGACCCGGCGCGGGCGCATCTGCGCGCCGCCTTCGGCGCCGACACCGGCGCGGCGATGGCGAAGCTGACCGAGATGGAGCGCGTCTGCTTCGTGCTCAAGCACATCGAACAATG
Organism: uncultured Rhodanobacteraceae bacterium; assembly: GCA_937873105.1. Taxonomy (GTDB): domain Bacteria; phylum Pseudomonadota; class Gammaproteobacteria; order Xanthomonadales; family Ahniellaceae; genus JADKHK01. The sequence continues at coordinate 965 of CALMWD010000070.1, read as the reverse complement.
GACGCTGGACGAGATCGCGGCGCATCTCGGACGCAGCATCAACAGCATCAAGCAGGCGCTATTTCGCGGCGTCGGCAAGCTGCGCGGCGAACTCGCGCATTGGCAGGAGGATTCCCGATGATTTCCGACGACGATCTGCTGCTGTTCCACTGGCAGGACGGACTGGACGAGGCGCGCCGACGCGAGATCGCCGAAGCGCTCGCGCGCGATGCCGGACTGGGTGCGCGGTATGCGCGCCTGGTCGCCGACCTGGCGCGCTTCGGCACGCTGCCCGAGCCCGCGGTCGATGCCGTACGGCAGGCGCGCTGGTGGCGTGCGATCCGCGACGAGGCATCGGCGAAGCCTGCTGCGTCGCGCTGGTTCGTGCCGTTCGCGCTGGCGGCGGGCGTCGGCGCAGTGGCGATCTTCGGGGCGTTGTGGCGCACGTCCGAGATCGAGATTTCCGGCCCGCCGCCGACGGCGGTCGTCGATCGCGGCGACGAGGACCGAGTCGCGCGCAGCGTGCGCGTGCATCTGGCCGAGGCCGGGGCCGACTTGTCGCAGTGGGGCGAGCAGCCGGATGCGACGCGCCGCCGGCTGGTGCTGCGCTGGATCGAGGACCAGCGGGCGCTGGCCCGCGCCGCCGAAGCCGCCGGCGATGCGCAACTCGCGCGCACCCTGCGCGCCTTCGAGCCGCTGCTGCGCGATCTCGCGGAAGGCGCGCCCGAGGCGGCGCTGGCCGAGCGCGAGCAACTCGCCTTCGAATGGTCGGCGATGCAAACCAAGCTCGCCGCGTCGCCCTCAAAGCCTTCGCCATCCGGCATCTGATTCCGCATCGAGGAAACCCGCATGAAACCGAATTCCCTTTATCTCGCCGTGGTCCTGAGCTTGTGCGCGCCGCTGGCCATCGCCGCCGCCGCGCAGCCCGCCGCCCTGCGCAGGCGGCCGAACTGGCGCGCGCCCCAGCTCCTGCCGCGAAGCTGGCG
>CALMWD010000069.1 GCA_937873105.1 uncultured Rhodanobacteraceae bacterium | reverse complement strand
CCGACGCTGGCCGCGCGCCGTTTCGAGGTGATCGGCCATGGCCTGCGCGATTTCGGCGCGCGCCCGCTGCCGCGCCCGCCGGTACGCGAGCGCCTGCGCCTGGTCGTGCTCGGCCGCATCAACGGCGGCAAGGGCGAAGCCCTGCTGCGCGGCCTGCTCGCCGCCGGCCTGCGCGAGCGCGCCGAACTGTTCCTGATCGGCTGCGGCCGCAGCGGGCTCGGTTTCCTCGGCGAAACCGGCGTGCACCTGGTGTTCGACTATCGGCTTGAGGAATTGCCCGACCTGCTCGCGCGCATCGCGCCGGACGCGGCCCTGCTGCCGGCCACGGTCGCCGAGAGTTTCAGCTACACGCTGAGCGCGCGGCGCGCGCTCGGCCTGCCGGTGATCGCGACCCGCCTCGGCGCCTTCGCCGAACGCATCCGCGACGCGCACGACGGCCTGCTGGTCGAACCCGACGCGCCCGCCATCGCCGCCCTGATCGCGGAACTGCATGACGACCCCGGGCCGTTGGCGGCGATCCGCGAACACCTGGCGCAGGCCGCCGCCGCGCCCGCCATCGCCGCGATGGCCGAGGCGCACCGCGCGCTGGTCTCCGGCGCGCCGCAGCCACCGCAATGGCGGAACGCGGCCGATCCGTTGGCCGCGACGCTGGCCGCACGCCTGCTCGACGCCGAACGCGAACGCGATGCGTTGCGCGCCAGCGATGCCGAGAAGGATCGGGAACTGGCGCGGCGCGCCGAGTGGGCGCAGCAGAGCGATCGCGAACGCCAGCGCGCGGCGGACACGCTGCAAAGCGAACGCACCCGTCTCGACGCCGAGATCGACGAACTGCACGGCCGTCTCGGCACGCTGCAGCGCGAGTTCACCGAACGCAGCGACTGGGCGCGGCAACTCGACGCCGAAACGCAACGCCTGGGCGGCGAACTGCAGGCCGCGGCCCAACGCCACGACGATGCCCTGCGCGAATGGCAGGCGGCCGGCGCGTATTACCAGCGCGAGATCGCGCGCCTCGAAGCCGAGCGCGCGGAACTGCTGTCCAGCCTGAGCTGGCGCCTGACCAGGCCGCTGCGTTTCGCGCGGCGCCAGCTTGGCAACGCACGCGTGCAACTCGGTTATCTCGCGCGTCGCGCCCTCGGCCTGCCGCCGAGGGTGCTGCGCAGCCTGCGCGTGCGCGGCCTGAAGGGCACGCTCGACCGCGCCCGCGGCGGCGACGCCCCGGCCGTGCTCGACCTGCCCAAGCCGGACCTGCTGGCCGAGCAGGCGACGATCGATGCCGGCGCCATCGCGCTGCCGCGAGCTGCTTCGCCGCGCGCCAGCATCGTCATCCCGGTCTACAACAAATGGCGCTACACCGAGGCCTGCCTGCGCTCGCTCGCGAAGAAAACCCAGCGCGCCGGCTTCGAGGTCATCGTCGTCGACGACGGCTCCAGCGACGAGACCTGGGAACGCCTGCAGCAGGTCGAGGGCATCACCGCGCACCGCAATGCCGAGAACCTCGGCTTCGTCGGTTCCTGCAATGCCGGCGCGGCGCGCGCGACCGGCGAGTACCTGGTGTTCCTGAACAACGACACGCAGGTGTCCCCGCACTGGCTGGACGCCCTGCTCGACACCTTCGACCAGCATCCGCGCGTCGGCCTGGTCGGTTCGAAGCTGGTCTATCCGGACGGGCGCCTGCAGGAAGCCGGCGGCATCGTCTTCAGCGACGGCTCGGGCTGGAACTACGGGCGCTTCGGCGATCCGCGCGACCCGGCGCACAACTACGTGCGCGAGGTCGACTACTGCTCGGGCGCGGCGATCGCGGTGCCGCGCGCCTGGTTCGAGCAACGCGGCGGCTTCGACGGCCGTTACGCGCCGGCCTATTACGAAGACACCGACCTCGCCTTCCAGGTGCGCGAGGCGGGCTTGCGCGTGCTCTACCAGCCGGCCTCGACGGTGTTCCATTTCGAGGGCATCACCGCGGGCACGGACACGGCCAGCGGCACCAAGAAGTACCAGGTGATCAACCAGCAGAAGTTCCTCGAACGCTGGGCCGAGGTGCTGCCGAAGCAGCCGGCGCCGGGCACGCCGATCGCCATCGCGCGCGAGCACAGGGCGCAGATGCGGGTACTGATCGTCGACGCGACCACGCCGCATCCGGACGAGGATTCGGGCTCGGTGCGCATGGTCAACCTGATGCGGGTGCTGACCGCGCTTGGGCACAAGGTGAGTTTCTTCGCCGAGAACCGCGCCTTCGACGGGCGCTACACCGAGGCGCTGCAGCAGCTCGGCGTCGAGGTGCTGTACCACCCGTGGATGCCGGAGCCGACGCGCTGGCTGCGCGAGAACGGCGCGCAGTTCGACGCCGTGGTGCTGAGCCGCCATTACGTGGCCGCGCCGCTGGTGGAAGCGGTGCGCCACTATGCGCCGAAGGCGCGGCTGGTGTTCGACACCGTGGACCTGCACTACCTGCGCGAGGAGCGCGAAGCCGCGCTCGCCGACCGCGAGGACCTGCGCCGCCAGGCGGCCTCGACCAAGCTGGCCGAGCTGCGCCTGATCCGGCAAAGCGACGTGACCCTCGTGGTCAGCCCGATCGAGCAGGAACTGCTGCAGCGCGAGGTGCCGGGCGCGCGCATCGAGGTCTTGTCGAACGTGCACGAGGTCGTCGGTCGTCGCGCCGGCTTCCACGAACGCAAGGACCTGTTCTTCGTCGGCGGCTTCCAGCACCAGCCCAATGTCGACGCGATGCTGTGGTTCGTGCACGCGATCTGGCCGCAGGTCGCGGCGGCGCTGCCGGACGCGCATTTCCACATCGTCGGCAGCAAGATGCCGGACGCGGTCAAGGCACTCGCCAGCGAGCGCGTGGTCGTGCACGGCTTCCTGCCCTCGCTCGACGCCATGCTCGACGGCTGCCGGCTGTCGGTGGCGCCGCTGCGTTACGGCGCCGGCGTGAAGGGCAAGGTCAACCAGAGCATGGCCCACGGCCAGCCGGTGGTGGCGACCACGGTTGCCGCCGAAGGCATGTACCTGCAACACGAAACCGACGTGCTCGTCGCCGACGACGCCCAGGCCTTCGCCCGCGAAGTCATCCGCCTCTACACCGACGAAGCCCTCTGGACCCGCCTCGCCGACGGCGCCCTCGCCAACATCGCCACCCATTTCAGCTTCGCGGCGGCGACGCAGGCCTTGCGGCGGGTATTGGGGTGAGAACCGATCTGGCGTCAGGCCCTGAATTCGTTAAAGAAGCTGTTGTCGATTTCGTAGGTCGTGATCGGCCGCAAACCAAGTTCGAATCGTTCCAGCATGTCGATGAGCTTCTCTCCATCGATGAGCTCGATCGGCGGTGCGCCGTCACGCGTGGCCTCGCGCCTAGCCTCTGCCGCAAACGTGCCGGTCGTGATGATGATGCCCTTGTCCGCGCGCCCGGACATGGCACCACGGAAGTCGCGCACCTGAGAGGGCGCGACTGATTTCGAATATCGCTTGCATTGAAACAGAACCTTGAACGAGACCAACGGATTCACCTGCAGGATGCCGAATCCATCAATGCCGCCGTCGCCACTCTGGCCGGTTACGACAACCTGGGTGAATCCAGCCTCACGCAGCAAGCGCTGTGACAACCTCTCGAACCCGGCGGGAGGAAGAGAGAGAAGCGCGTCGAGCGCTTCGTCGCGGTAATCCTTCGAAACACCACCCGCGCCTTCCGCAGCTTTGTCTGCAACAGGCTCAGCAGAATCCTTCAGCTTGCGCTGTTCTTGAAAGATCTTCACCCACTTGAGAAACAGTTCGCGTGACTGGTCGTTGGTCAGGTGTGTTTTGAACCCGCTCTCGGTCAAGCTCCAGACACCGTGCTTTGATGAGCTGATCAACCCCTCGCGGACTAGGTAGAAGCGTGCCCATGCCACTTGATTTCGGAATCGCGAGCCGCCGGACGGCAAGGTTTCATTCAATACCGCATCAGAAATCTTGAGGTCGGTAGAAACACGATCCACTGCCTCGTCAGGCTTGGCCGATCCACCAAGGCCTCGGAGCGCATCAAGCAAGGGACCGAAATATCGAACGAACTGGGCACCTTCATCCCTCTTCTGTTTTGTCGCCACGGTTGCCTCATTTCGGGCGCGATGCAGGGTCGGCCGTTCCACTGCTCATCAGGCTGCGATGTCGACGTACTCGACCACACTGGCCGGTGCCGGAACCGGCAATCCATCTTCGCGCAATCCTTCGATATGGAAGGCGATCGCCTCGCGAATCTCACGCTCAACTTCTTCGACTGTCGCGCCCGTGGCCACACATCCCGGCAGGTCGGGAACGTAGGCGGAAAAATTTCCATTGGCTTGCTCGATGACCACGGCATATCGCATGGGATCAATCCCTCAAACCGGCCTGCTTCAAGATGCTGATGAGTGTACCAGCGGCCATATCATCACTCGGTTTTCCGGGCACAGTCACGCGGCCGGGCTTGGTCGGATGCTTGAATTGCCGGTGGCTTCCCCGAGTTGCCACGAGGAACCAGCCGTCATCCTTCAGCCTTTGAAGTATGTCCCGGACTTTGACAGTGGGTGACATCAGCTCCGTCTCCGTTCAACAACCCGAGTCGCGTTCTTGTCAGTGGCTCACCCACCCTTGTTCTTTTCGTCCCAGGCCATCGGTTGCCAGAGTTCGAGCTTGTGGCCGTCGGGATCGAGGATCCAGGCGAACTTGCCGTTCTCGTGGGATTCGGGACCGGCGAGGATGGCGATGCCATCGGCGCGCAGTTGCGCGAGCAGGGCATCGAGGTCGTCGACGCGGTAGTTGATCATGAAGGGCGCATCGCTCGGGCTGAACCATGGGCTGTCGGGCTTCGCAAGCGTCCACACCGTCAGGCCGCCGTCCTCGGCGCGATCCTCGGGCCAGCGCAGCACGGCGCCGCCCCAGCTTTCCAGTGGCAAGCCCAGATGCTTCTGGTACCAAGCGGCCAGGGCCGAGGGGTCGTTGCGGCTCTTGAAGAACACGCCGCCGATGCCGGTCACTTTCGCCATGGTTCGCTCCTCGGGTTCGCTGGATGGACACCGGGCACCGCCCAGTGCGGCGTCGGCCCGGGCCAATGATGAGGGAATCCGTCACCGCAATGCGATTACCGGTGTGCACCCCCACCGAGGAATCGCCATGTCCACGTCCCGCATCCTGTCCGTCGCCGTCCTGGCCACCGGCTTCGCTGCCGCCCTTCCCGCCGCCGCGCAATCGGTCTGCGCCGAACCGAGCTTCGCGCGTCCGCCCGGCAGCTTCGGCGGCGGTCCCGGCCAGGGCGGCTACAGCAGCTTCCATGTCGGCGGTTCGCCGATGTCGGCGACGGTCGCCGACTTCGATCGCGACGGCCAGCTCGACATCGCCACCGCCAACCTCGGCGGCGACAGCGTCAGCGTCCGCTTCGGCAACAACAACCCGATCGACGGCAATTTCAACCAGCGCGCGGGCGTCGACATCGCCATGCCGGCCTCGCCCGGCACCAACGGCTCGCGACCCTACGGCATCACCCACGGCCTGATGAACAATGACGCTTTCGTCGATCTGGTCGTGGTCAACCGCAACAGCAACACCGCGGTGGTGCTGCTCGGCGACGGCAGCGGCGGCTTCACCCAGCTGGCGCCGGCGGCGATCGGCGGCGGCTACGCCTATCACCCGGCGCTGGGCGATTTCGACGGCGACGGCGACCTCGACGTGGCCGCGACCCAGAACGCCAGCAACTTCGTGCGCATCCTGATCAACGACGGCCAGGGCGTGCTCAGCCCGCATCCGACCACGCTCGGCGGCATCAACGCGCCGATCGGCATCGTCGCCGGCGACATGCTCGGCAGCAGCGCCGTGGATCTGGCCGTGGTCGCCAGCGGCAGCGACCAGGTCTACGTCTATCCGGGCAACGGCAACGGCACCTTCGCCGCACCGACGATCCTGGATGCCGTCGAGAACGCGATCGCCACCCCGATCTCGGTGCAACTGCACGACATGGACAACGACGGACGCGGCGACCTGGTCGTGGCCGTGCGCGTCAACCGCGCCAACGGCGGCGAACCGGTCTCGCCCTACAACCGCATCGCGATCTTCCATTCCCTGCCCGGCGGCGGCTTCGAATCCACGCCGCTGTTCATCGCGGCTGGACCGGACATGACCCACGCCACCGCCGCCGACTTCGATCGCGACGGCCACCTCGACCTGCTTGGCACCAGCGCCGCCTTCGCGTTCATCGGCAATGTCGTGCTGAACAGCGGCGCCCGCACCTACGACGCGCCGATCGGCCACGACGCCGCCGGCAATCCGTTCTTCGGCGTGACCGGCGATTTCAACCAGAGCGGCTATCCGGATTTCGCCATCGTCAACCAGCCGAGCAACACGGTGACCGTCTACATCAACCAGTGCGCGCCGACCGACCCGATCTTCGACGACGGCTTCGACGCCGCCGACTGAACGCGCGGCGCGGTTGTCGCGGTCGTCGGGCGCGGTGGACAATCGCGCCCGACGCCACGACCCGACGCGCCCTTGAACGACCCGGACCTCGAACGCCCCGACGCCGATCCGCCGCACGACGTGCCGGTCACCGCCCTGGTGCAATCCTGGCGCAAGGGCTCGGCGCAGGCCGCTTCCCTGCTCCAGCAGCAGGTCTACGCGATGCTGCGCAAGATGGCGGCGCAGCGCCTGCGCGGCCGCGGACCGGCGACGCTGCAGCCGACCGCCCTGGTCAACGAGGCGGTGGCGCGCCTGCTCGACGGCGACACCGACTTCGCCTCGCGCGCCCATTTCTTCGCCCTGGTCGCGCTGCAGATGCGCGCGGTGCTGGTCGAACACCATCGCCGCGCCGTGGCCGACAAGCGCGGCGGCGGCGCGGTCGCGGTCGAACTCGATCCGGACGCCTTGGTCGCCAGCGACGAGGCCGAACGCTTCCTCGACCTGCATCGCGCCCTCGACGCCCTGGCCGCCGACGACGCCCGCACCGCCCGCGCCATCGAACTGAGTTATTTCGGCGGATTGTCGGCGCGCGAGATCGCGACCGTGCTGGAAGTGTCCGACGCCACCGTCGAACGCGACCTCGCCTTCGGCAAGCGCTGGCTGCGCCGGCGCCTGGACGAGAGCGGCGGCGCCTGATCAGCGCGCGCCGACGAGCCGGGCGCGATCGCGTGCGCGCATCGGATGCGATTCGGGGTAGAAGGCCGCCGATGCGTCCGCGAGTCGTTGCGCCGCCCGCCGTCGCGCCGTCGCGTTGGCGTCCGCGGCATGGGCGGATTCGAGCAGGCGCAGCAGGCCGATCGTCGCGCGCGGCGATTGCGGCGCGTCGGCGCCGTCGAGGAAGGCTTCGGCCGCGGCCAGGGTGGCACGCGCCGCGGCCTGCGCGCCCTGGTCCTGGCCGGCCAGGACGATCCAGGCGTCGAGCAGGCGCGAACTCCAGCGTTCCTCGGCCTTCACGCCGGCATCGGCTTCGCGCGCCGCGAGCGCCAGGCGATGCGGCGGCAAGGCGAGATCGACGCGTCCCGCCCCCATCCAGACCCGCGCCAGGTTGTGCGCGGCACGGGCCGTCGCGATCGCGGCATCGCCGAACAGGACGCGCCGCTGCGCCAGCGAGGCCGCATAGTGCGCCGCGGCGCGATCGACGTCGCCGCGTTCCTCGTACAGCGAGCCGAGGTTGTTGAGCAGGATGGCCTGCTGCGAATCCGGCGTGCGCGCCGGGCTCAGCGCATCGGCGCCGAGCAGGGACTGGAAGGCGCGTTCGGCCTCGGCGTAACGACCGCGATCGAGTTCGAGCACGGCCAGTTCGGCCAGGGTTTCGCGATAGCGCAACGAGGCTTCGCCATGCGCCTTGCGGTAGCCGTCGAGGGCGACGCGGTAGTCGGCCTCGGCCGCATCCACCTGGCCGAGCCCGAGCAGGACGACGCCGCGCAGGTAGATCGAGTTCAGGGTCTTCGGATGGTCGGCGCCGAACACGGTGCGCTTGACCGCGATGGCGCGGCCCAGCGCCGGGATTGCGCCCGCCGCATCGCCGCGGCGATGACGAAGGTAGCCGCGGTTGTGCAGCACCGAAGCGAGGCCGCGTCGGCCGCGTTCGACCCGGCTCGGGTCGTCGCCGCCCCGGCCTTTGCCAATGTCGTGGAACAGTGCGGCCACATAAAGTAT
>CALMWD010000068.1 GCA_937873105.1 uncultured Rhodanobacteraceae bacterium | reverse complement strand
CGCCCGAGGTCGCGCACGGGGCTGGCCGCGTGAGCCGGGCGCGCGTGCAGATCTACACCGACGGCGCCTGCTCCGGCAATCCGGGGCCGGGCGGCTGGGCGGCCTTGCTGCGATATCGAGACACCGAGCGCTGGCTCAACGGCGCCGAACCCGCGACCACGAACAACCGCATGGAACTCACCGCGGCCCTGCGCGCGCTCGAATCGTTGACCAAGCCCTGCGAAGTCGACCTGACCACGGATTCGCAGTATCTCAAGCAGGGCGTGGAGCAGTGGATGGCCGGCTGGAAGCGCAACGGCTGGCGCACCAGCGGGCGCGAGCCGGTGAAGAACCGCGACCTGTGGGAAGCCCTGGATGCGGTACTGGCGCGGCACCAGGTCAGCTTCCACTGGGTTCGCGGCCATGACGGCCATGCCGAGAACGAGGCCGTCGACGCGCACGCGCGCGCCGCGATCCGCGACCTGCTGAACCGCAAGGACGCCTGATGCGGCAGATCATCCTCGATACCGAAACCACCGGTTTGGACGCCGCCCGCGGCCATCGCGTCATCGAGATCGGTTGCGTCGAGCTGGTCGAGCGGCGCCCGAGCGGACGCGTCTTCCATCGTTACCTGAATCCGCAGCGCGAAGTCGACCGCGGCGCGGCCGAGGTGCATGGCCTGACCGACGAGTTCCTGGCCGACAAGCCGCTGTTCGCGCAGGTCGCCGACGAATTCCTGGCCTTCATCGACGGCGCCGAACTGGTGATCCACAACGCCGCGTTCGACGTCGGCTTCCTGGACGCGGAACTGTCCAGGCTCGGTCCCGGCGCCGGCAGCATCGCCAGCCGCTGCAGCGTGCTCGACACGCTCAAGCTGGCGCGCGAGCGTTATCCGGGGCAGCGCAATTCCCTGGATGCGCTGTGCAAGCGCCTCGGCGTCGACAACTCCGGTCGCGACCTTCATGGCGCGCTGCTCGACGCCAACCTGTTGGCCGAGGTCTACCTCGCGCTGACCGCAGGACAGGGCGAAATGAGCTTCGACTCGCCCGTCGTCGCCGCGACTTCCGGCGAAGCCGCGCTGGCCTCGCTGAAGCTGGGCGCCCTGCGCGTGTTGCGCGCCAGCGCCGAGGAGGCGGCGGCGCACGAGACGCGGCTCGACGCCATCGCCAAGGCCGCGAAGAAGACGCCGGTCTGGCGCGAACTGGCCTCCTGAGCGGACGCGGCTTGCGAAGCCTGCGCTTGCGGGTGGAAGATCGGCGGGCGGCGACGGACTTGGGGAGAATTCCGTGAAGCAGACGTTCTGGATGGGGATGGTGCTGGCTGCGGCCGTGCTGGGCGTGCGGGCCGAGGCGGTCAGCACGACGATCGCGGCGCACAAGCACCTTGGGGTCGCCAGTTGCGCGAACAGCGTCTGCCATGGCGCGACCGAGGTGTCGGCCAAGGCCAAGGTGCAGATGAACGAATTCGCGGTCTGGCAGGAGTTCGATCCGCACGCCAAGGCCTACCAGACCCTGCTGACGGCGGAGTCGCAGGCGATCGCGAAGAAGCTTGGCCTGGGTCCGGCGGAGCAGGCCGGCGTCTGCCTCGACTGCCATGCCGACAACGTGCCGGCGGCGCAGCGCGGCGAGAAGTTCCAGATCGAGGACGGCGTCGGCTGCGAGGCCTGCCATGGCGGCGCCGATCCCTGGATCGCCTCGCATGTCGAGGCCGGTCACGCCGACAATCTGGCAGCAGGCCTGTTTCCGACCGAGGATCCGGTGCAGCGTTCGGCGCTCTGCCTGAGCTGCCATGCCGGCTCGCGCGACCGCATGATCACGCATCGCATCATGGGTGCGGGCCATCCGCGCCTGTCGTTCGAACTCGATACCTTTACCTGGCTGCATCCGCACTACACCGTCGACGATGATTACGAGCAGCGCAAGGGCCGCTACGACGGCGTGCGCGACTGGGGCGTCGGCCAGGCCTCGGCCGCGATCAACGCCCTCGACGTCCTGCTCGACCCCAAGGCGGGCTGGCACGGCATCTTCCCGGAGCTGGTGCTGTTCGATTGCCACGCTTGTCACCGACCGATGTCGGGCAAGGCCTGGGGGCCGCGTCAGGGCACCGGACTCGGCCCTGGCGTGGTGCGTCTGAACGACGCCAACCTGGTCATGTTCCGCCACGTGCTTGCGGCGGTCGATGCGGGCGCGGCGAAGCAGGCGCTCGATTTCAATCGGCGCCTGCACCAGGCGACCACGGTCGATCGCGACCAGACCTTCGCGGTTGCCCGCGCCTTGCGCGAGCAATTGGTGCGCTGGCGCGAGGCGACCCGGGCCACCGAGTTCCCGGCCGAATCGCTGGGCCTCGTCCTCGGCAGCCTGGTCGCCGATGCCGAACGCGGCGAGTTCCGCGATTACGCGGCGGCCGAGCAGGCGGTGATGGCGGTGCAGTCCGTGGTCGTTGCCTTCGAGGGCGCCGGCCTGCTCGACGACACCGCGGCCAAGCGCCTGCAGGAGCGGGTCGACGCGCTCTACGCAACGATCGAGAACGACGAGCGCTGGTCGATGACGAAGTTCACCGAGGCCTTGCGTGCCGCACGCGCCGCCGCGCCCTGATTCGCGCGCAGGCGCCGGAAGCGGCGTGCGGTTTGCTATCTTTGCGCGATGACTCCGCGCGGAAGAACGGCATGAGCGTCACCCAGGTCATGCAGACCGTCGATATTCCCGGCTACCGCATCCTGCGCAGCCTGGGCGAAGGCGGCATGGCTTCGGTCTACCTGGCGATGCAGGAGTCGCTGGACCGCGAGGTCGCGCTCAAGGTCATGGCGCCCTCGCTGGCGGCGAACCAGGAGTTCACGGAGCGCTTCCTGAAGGAGGGGCGCCTCGCCGCGAAGCTGAGCCATCCGAACCTGGTCACGGTCTACGACATCGCCCAGCACAATGGCGTCTACTACCTCGCCCAGGAATTCATTCCCGGCGGCACCTTGCGCGAACGCATGGGGGCGGCGATGCCGATCCCCGAGACTCTGGACGTGATGCGCGACATCGCGCTCGGCCTCGCCTATGCGCACGAGAAGGGCGTGGTGCATCGCGACGTGAAGCCGGCCAACGTGCTGTTCCGAGCCAACGGCACGGCGGTGCTGGCCGACTTCGGCATCGCCAAGGCGATGAACTCGAACACCATGGCGACCCAGGCCGGCAATTCCATCGGCACGCCGCATTACATGAGCCCGGAACAGGCACGCGCCGAGAAGGTGGATGGCCGATCCGATCTCTACAGCCTCGGCGCGATGATGTACGAGTTGCTGACCGGCGCGCCGCCCTACGACTCGTCCGATCCGTACACGATCGCGTTGATGCACGTGACGCATCCGATCCCGAAGGTGCCGGCAGCGAGGGCCGGGCTGCAACCGCTGCTGGACCGGTTGATGGCGAAACTGCCGGACCAGCGCTATGCGACCGGCGACGAGTTCGTCGCGGCCTGCGAAAAGCTGATCGCGACCGCGCCCGAGGCCAAGGCGATGCGCGACGCGATGGCGACACGCAAGCGTCCGGCCTCGCGGGTACGTCCGGTGGACGATGCCGAGCCGACCCAGCGCGGGGTCGCGATCGCCGCGGGCGCCGTTTCCTCGGCAGCGGCGTCAACGACGCCGAAGCCCTGGCTGTGGGCCGTGGCCGGCGGCGGCCTGCTCGTGGCCGCGGTGCTGGCCTGGTCGATGTTCGGCCGCAAGCCTGCCGACGCGGACGCCAACCCATCGGGCGAAACGGCCGCGGCGATCGTCGACGACGGCGGCCCTGCGCCGACGCCGCCGGTCGAGGAACTCCTGGCCGACGCGCCCCCGCCGGTGGCCATCGAGGGCGATGTCGGTACCTTGCTGGCGCGTGCCAACGACTACGTGCGAAACGCGATCGCGCCGAGCGACGAGAGCGTCATCCCCGGCCGCAAGCTGGCGTCGCCCCCGGGGGACAACGCGATCGAGCTGTACCAGCAGGTGTTGCGCCTCGATCCAGGCAATGCCGCAGCCACGCAGGGGCTCCTGCGCATCGCCGACTTCTACGAATCGAAGGCATTGGCGGCCAAAGACCGCGGTTCGATCGTCGGTTGCGGCTCGCTCGCCGAAACCGGATTGCTGGCGGACCCAGATCGCCCGTCGTTGAAGCGCTTGCGCGACCAGGACTGCGTCATGCAGTGATCCCGGCGCTGTGGACTACTTGCAGCGCAGCAGGATCACCGTCACGTTGTCCGAGCCGCCGCCGTCGAGCGCGGCCAGGATCAGGTGGTCGACGCATTCCTGGGCGGAAAGGTCGGAGCGCGACAGGATGCGCGCGATGTCGCTGTCGTCGACTTCTTCGGTCAGGCCGTCGCTGCACAGCAGCAGCTGGCTACCCGGCGCCAGCGTGCCGGTCAGGGTCTCGACCCGCAGGCTTTGCGGATCGGTGACGCCCAGGGCCTGGGTAACGACGTTGCGATGCGGATGGGTGCGCGCCTGCTCCGGGCTGATCGCGCCCTGTTCGACCAGTTCGCGCACGTAGGAGTGATCCTGCGACAGCTGGCGGAACTCGCCGTCCTCGGCGCAGTAGACGCGACTGTCGCCGACCCAGGCGATTTCGTAGCTGTTGCCCTGCACCCGCACCGCCGCGACCGTCGTGCCCATCGGCAGCGCCTGCGGGCGACGGTTCGAATGCTTGATGATTTCCTCGTCGGCGAGCTGGATGGCGCGGGCCAGCATCTCGCCGGCCTTGATCTCGCGCACCAGGGTGTCGCGCGCCAGGGCGCTCGCGACCTCGCCGTTTTCGTGGCCGCCCATGCCGTCGGCGACGAGCCAGAGGCCCAGGTCGCTGTCGGCGTAATAGGTGTCTTCGTTGTGCTCGCGGCGGAGCCCGACGTGGGTGGAATGCCCGAATTCGATCATGTTGGCAGCAGCCGCATATGGGTTCGGATTATGGCCAATTCGCGCATTCCGCCAAGCCCCCGTCAAAACTCGATGCGCACGCCGATGGCGAGGCTGTCCGAACTCATGCGGTCCTGGCCGGCGACATGCTCGTAGTACACATAGGCACTACGGCCATTGGCGAACACACCGGACAGGCCCACGCCCAGATTGAAGTAGTCATTGTCGATGCGTTCGCTTTCGACCAGGATCGGCGTCTGCGTCGGATCATAGGCGAAGCGCGTCACCAGCAGTTCCGGGTCGTCCTCGAACTCCCGCACCCATTCGATCTGCGCATTGGGCAGCAGGATGCCCCAGGACGTGCTCACGGCGTAGCTCAGCTTGCCGCCGACCACGCCCTGCAGGCTCTTCAGCTCGCGCGCATCCACGGCCAGGGCCAGGCCGGCGCCGGGGGCGGTCGGATTGGACATGGTCTCGGTATAGGCGTCGAAGTCGAGTTTCGAGTAGGTCGTGCGCAGGTACGGCCCGAAGGTCCAGGCGCCGCGGTTGAAATCGCGACCGACGGCGAGCGAGAACGAGGTGCGGTCGCCATCCGGCGAGGCCGAGGCCACCTGGTCGACCAGGGTCCGTCCCCCGGCAATGCCGTCGATGCCGTAGTTCAGCCGGCGCTCCAGATCGAAGTTGTTGCGGCCCCAACTGAGTACGGCATCGGCATACCAGGCCGATGCGTCGAAGTAGCTGGCGTAGCCGGACACGGTCCAGCCCTTGGCGTCCATGCCGCCCCGATCGTCCGGCAGATCGGTATTGTTCCGATTGAACCCGAGCGCCCCTCCGAGGATCCAGGACTCGGTGAATCGGTAATCGATGCCGGCCGTGATGTCGTAGCTGTCGTATTCGAAGCCGGGGTCGTAGGTGTCCGGATCGCGTTCGCCGCGGCCGATGGTGCCGGTCGCGAAGAAGCCCCAGCGCGAGAAGTCGGATCCGACTTCCTCGGGCGGTTCGCCCGCACCCAGCACGATGGCGCTGGGCAGCAGGCCGAACGACAACGCACCGCCCGGGACCAGCACGTTCAGGCCCGCCAGGTCGACGCCGCGCGCACCGGCACGCAGGGCCGCGAATCGCGCCTTCAGGTTGTCGAGCTGGTTGTTCGCCGCGGTCAGCGCCGCGTTGTTCTGCGAGGTGGCTTCGTCGGCCAGCATCTCGCCGAGCGCACGACCGACGTCGTCCGGATCGTCCTCGGCATTGACCACCAGTTCGCTGCAGCGCGCGAGCAGATCCTGCTGCTGCGGCGTCAGGTTGCTCATGCCGGCCAGCTGCGGGCAGGCGCTGTCGATGGCATCGGCCACGCCGACTTCGCCCGGCGCCAGGCCCTCGGTATTGACGACGCCTGCATTGAGGACGAATTCGACGCCGCCGAGGTCGGGCGCGTCGCGCAGCTTCGCGAGCACGCGCACGCCGACCGGAAGCCCGATGCGGACGATGCTGCTGGCCAGACCGTTGGCGTCGGTCGTGGCTTCGCCCAGCGTCAAGGTCGCTTCCGGGCGGTCCGCGCTGAAGGTCACGATCGCCCCGGGCACCGGTTCGCCCGAGGCCGTGCGCACGCGCACCTGCAGCGGCGAGGAATCTTCCAGCGGTACCAGCGCCTGGCCGTTGCCGGCGACGATCTCGATCACCGCGCCCGCGGGAACCCCGCCGTTGGCGGTGAAGCTCACGCTGCCGACGCCGGCGACCGAGGCGGTCACCTCGTTGCAGCCGGGCGTGGTGCCGAGCGTGAGCCGGTTCGCGCTCTCGCCATTGGCATCGGTGGCGGTGGTCGGCGATTGCAGCTGGCC
>CALMWD010000067.1 GCA_937873105.1 uncultured Rhodanobacteraceae bacterium | reverse complement strand
CGGTCGGTCGGGACGCGGCGCCGGCAGGCGCGACTGCAGCGCAGCGGCCACGAGTGCCGCAGGCGCCTCCGCGGACAACGTCGGCGGGTCGATCTGCGGCAGGGCCAGCATCAGGCCGAGGCAACGACAGGCGCCCTGGCTGCAACAGTCGGCGGCGGCATCGTCGCCGGCCATCCTCGGGGCCGCGTCGGCATCGACGCGATGGCAGGGCGGCCGACCGTCATCGTCGGAGGGCGGCAGCGTCCGGGCCGGTGGCGGGTTCGATGCCAGCGCCGCCCGCGCCTCCATGGCGCCCACCGCGAACGACTGCGCGAGCAACAGCGCGATCAGCAGGCTGCGGACGAGGGTGGCGACGCGGGACATGACGCATAGACTGCGTGCCCGCGCCGGAAGTTTCAAGGGAAGGTTGGGCTCAGATCGGCGCGCCCGGCGGGACGTGCGGCCACGGCCGCAGTTTCACGGCGTCCGGCGCATCCAGATAACGCGTGATCAGGCGCGCGGCTTCGCGCGCATCGGCTTTCGCGGCCGGCTGGGCCGCGAGTTCGTCGGCGAAGGCGCGCAGGCGCGCGCGCCAGTCGGCGTCGACGGCCGCGTGCAACTGGCCGCCCGCGAGCAGGTTCAGGGCCGCGTCCAGCAGCACCCAATTGCGGGTGCGTCGGACCAGGGCGCGCGACGCGCCCGAGTCGCGCCACGGCGTCGCGACCAGGGCATCGAACAGGTCGCGCGGCGACGGCACCGCGGCATCGCGCGCATGTTGCCAGGCGAGCCGGTTCAGGCGCTGCGGCGCGAGCGCGTATTGCGCGACCATCGCCGTCGCCGCCGCGGTCGCCGCGGCCTCGTCGAAGACCGGGCCGGTCTGCGTCGCGAAATGCTCGGGACCGCGGCCGTACTCGGCCGAAGGCGGCGTCAGCGCGGCGACCACCGATTCCGGCAGGGCCAGGGTCTCGACGGCGAGCGCGCGCTGCAGGACCTTCAAGGCCTCGTGCTGGCGCGCGCCGGCCACCGCCCGCGTGCCCGGGCGCGCATCGCCGCCCAGGCCGTAGTCGTATTCGGCGCCGCCAATCAGGCGCGCCACCGCATCGGTCTGGTAGCGATGCAGCAAGTGGATGGGCACCAGGCGGCGTTCCAGTTCGCCGAGCTGGCGGTCGGCCGGCAGCGCGCCGAGCGCAAAACGCGACAGGGCGGCGGCGCGCACGTCGAGCAAGGGACCGAAACTCGTCAGCGGATCGGCGCCGACGTCCCAGAGCAGGCCGTCCGGATGGGCGTCGCCGGGCGCGCGCGCATCGGCATCACCGACGTAGCGATAGCCGCGCGCGGCGATGTCGCGGCGCAGTTTCGCCAGCGCCGCGGCTTCGTCCTCGGCCGCGAATTCGCCATAGGCATGCGCGACGACATACCTGTCCCAATCGCCGAGACCGACGCCGTAGGGCTGCGCCAGCTGCACGCGGCCTTCGCCGTCGAGGCTGACGATCGGATGCGGGTAATCCAGCACCGAGCCGTTGCCGGTACGACTGGCCGCGAAGTTGTGCGCGAAACCGAGCGCGTGGCCGACTTCGTGCGCGGACAACTGCCGCAGCCGCGCCAGCGCCATTTCCAATGCCTGCTGCTTCCGCCGCGGATCGGCATCCGCGGCATGGGCGGCCAGCAGGCCTTCGGCGATCAGCAGGTCCTGGCGCACGCGCTGCGAACCGAGGTTCACGTAACCCTTGAGGATCTCGCCGCTGCGCGGATCGACGATACCGCCGCCGTACGACCAGCCGCGGGTGGCGCGATGCGTCCAGGTGATGGCGTTGTAGCGCACGTCGGCCAGGTCCATGCCCTCGGGCGCGAGTTCGACCTTGAACGCGTCGATGAACCCGGCGGCGTCGAAGGCGTCCGCCCACCAGCGCGCGCCGTCGAGCAGGGCGCCGCGCACCGGTTCGGGCGTACCGCGATCGAGATAGAACACGATGGGTTCGACCACGGTGCTGCGCGCCGCCGCCGGATCGGTCTTCTGCAGCCGGAAGCGCGCCTGCCAGCGCACGTCCAGGTCGCGGGTCAGCGGTTGCGCGAAGTCGAAGCCGCCGACGCTCCAGCCGCCCGAGGCCGGGTGGTACGCACGCCTGCGGAAGCCGTCGTCGGGCAGCCGGATGAAGCTGAGTTGCTGGCGCAGCGTGATCGCCTTCGGATCGGCCGCGGCCTGCTGCACGAAACCGCCCTCGCCGGCGCCGGCGAAGGTCAGCAGGGCCTCGAACGCGACATTGTCCGGATACGCCTTCGCCGCATCGGCGAGCACGCCGCTGCGTCCCGCGTCGAGCGCGTACTGGCCCTGTTGCAAGGCCTTGAGCCGATCGCCGACACCGTGCAGATCACTCGTGACCAGCGACGACAGGTCGACCCGCCAGGGACCGCGCGTCGCCTCCGGATCCAGGAGATCGCCCGACCACAACACCGCTTCCGCGAAAGCGTCGCGCGCCGACATCGCTTCGTCGGCGTCGCTGCTGTTCGCGACGAATCTCGTGTTCTTCTGCACGAGCAGGAGCTTCTTGCCGAGACGGCGGAACTCGACCAGCTTCGGTTCGCCCGACTGGTTGCGGTCCAGGCCAAGATCGTTGGAACCGAGCGCGCCCGGCAGCGCCGTGACCATCAGCATCGGCACGTCGAGCGCATGCACGCCGACGATCACGCGTGCCTGGGCGGCATCGGCCTGCACGTCGAGGAAGCCCGGCTGCGCCGGCGACTCGGGGGGCGCTTCGCGTTTCGCCCAGGCCGTCGCGGCGGCCAGCAGAAGCAGGGTTCCAACCCAGTGGCGCATGTGCATCGTCGACCTCCAATCCCGGAAGACCGAGATTACGACCCCGGAGCCCGACCCGGCACACGGCAATCACGCCGCGCGCACGGTCTGCGGCATCAGCCCTCTGCCAGCTTGTCGCGGATCTGCGCCTCGACCGCGGCCAGCGCGGTCATGTTGACGACGCGGCGCACGGTGCTCGCCGGCGTCAGCACGTGCACCGGCTTCGAGACGCCCATCAGGATCGGGCCGATGGCGACGCCGTCGGTCATCTGCCGGGTGATGTTGTAGGCGATGTTGGCGGCGTCGAGGTTCGGGCAGACGAACAGGTTGGCGCGGCCCTTCAGCGCCGAGCCCGGGAACAGCTTCTCGCGGATGGCCTCGTTGAGCGCGGCGTCGGCGTGCATCTCGCCCTCGATCTCCAGGCGCGGCGCCCTGGCCAGCACCAGCTCGCGCACCTTGCGCATCTTCACCGCGCTCGGGTTGTCGTGCGAACCGAAGTTCGAGTGCGAAAGCAGGGCGATCTTCGGCACGATCCCGAACAGCTTCAGGCGGAACGCGGCCTGCAGCGTCGCCTCGGCGATCTGCTCGGCCGTGGGGTCGGCCTGCACGTGGGTATCGAGGAAGAAGAAGGTGCCGCGATCGTTCGCGACCGCGGTCATCGCCGCCAGCGACTGCACGCCCGGGTCGCGCGGGATCACGCTGAGGATGTGCTGCAGCTTGCGCTGGTAGCGGCCGACGATGCCGCAGATCATCGCGTCGGCTTCGCCGCGGTCGAGCATCAGCGCCGCGACCACGGTCACGCGCGAGCGCACGATGGCCTTGGCCGCGTCCGGGTTGACGCCGCGGCGCTCCATCAGCTCGTGGTAGCGCTGCCAGTAGCTGTTGAAGCGCGGGTCGTCGTCGATGTTGGTCAGGTCGAAGTCCTCGCCCGCCTTGATGCGCAGGCCGAGTTTCTCGATGCGGCGCTCGATCACGGCCGGGCGGCCGATCAGGATGGGCCGCGCCAGGCGCTCGTCGACCACGGTCTGCACCGCGCGCAGCACGGTCTCTTCCTCGCCTTCCGCGAACACCACCCGCTGCAGGCTGGCGCGGGCGCGCTCGAAGATCGGCTTCATCAGCATGCCGGTGCGGAACACGAACTGCGACAGCTTTTCCTTGTACGCGGCGCAGTCGGCGATCGGGCGCGTGGCGACGCCGGAGTCCATCGCCGCCTGCGCCACCGCGGGCGCGAGTTCGACGATCAGGCGCGGATCGAACGGTTGCGGAATCAGGTACTCGGGCCCGAACGAGACCGTGCGCCCGCCGTAGGCCGCGGCCGCGACGTCGCTGGCCTCGCGCCGCGCCAGCGCGGCGATGGCGCGCACGCAGGCGAGCTTCATGGCCTCGTTGATCGTGGTTGCGCCGACATCGAGCGCGCCGCGGAAAATGTAGGGAAAGCAGAGGACGTTGTTGACCTGGTTCGGATAGTCCGAGCGCCCGGTCGCGATGATGCAGTCCGGACGCGCCTCCTTCGCCAGCTCGGGCAGGATCTCGGGCGTCGGATTGGCGAGCGCGAAGATGATCGGCTTGTCCGCCATCGTCTTGACCATCTCGGGCTCCAGCACGCCGGCGGCGGACAGGCCGAGGAAGATGTCGGCGCCGGCGACGATTTCCGCCAGCGTGCGTTTGTCGGTGTCGCGCGCGTACCGTTCCTTGTCCGGGTCCATGTGGCCGCGGCCGCGGTAGAGCACGCCGTCGCGGTCCACGGCCAGGATGTGCTCGGGCTTCATGCCGAGCGCGACCAGCATGTCCAGGCAGGCGATGCCGGCGGCGCCGGCGCCCGACGTGGCCAGCTTCACGTCCTCGATCCGCTTGCCGACCACGTGCAGGGCGTTGAGCATGGCCGCGCCGACGATGATGGCGGTGCCGTGCTGGTCGTCGTGGAAGACCGGGATCTTCATCCGCTCGCGCAGCTTGCTCTCGATGTAGAAGCACTCCGGCGCCTTGATGTCTTCGAGGTTGATGCCGCCGAAGGTCGGCTC
>CALMWD010000066.1 GCA_937873105.1 uncultured Rhodanobacteraceae bacterium | reverse complement strand
CGTCATCGACCGCATCCTGGGCAACGATGCCAGCGTCTGCGGCAAGGAAAAGCCCAAGGCTTTTGCCGAGTTGCGGGCCATGTTGATGATGCACGCGGCTTATCAGGTCAAGGCCATCGGCGCCCTCGGCGCGCTGGAGGCCGACGAGGTGGTGCGCGGCGTCGTCGACCGTCTGCGCGAACGAATCGGTTCGCGCCTGGGCAATCGTTCGGCGGGTTGAACCACAACTCCCGAACCACCGCAGGCTGGGGAAGCTGGCTGCGTTGAAAGGAAACGTCCGATGAGTGACAGCAAGCAAGACGGCAGGAAACAGCCCGACCCGGTCAAGGTGCCGAATGCGCCGGCGGCGGGCAGCGTCGAGATGCCAGGCAAGGGCGAGGCCGGTGCGGCGACCGCCTTGTCGCGCAAGTCCTACGAAAAGGCGCTGAAAAAGCTGCACGTCGAGCTGGTGCAGTTGCAGCAATGGGTGGTTCACAGCGGATTGAAAGTCTGCATCGTGTTCGAGGGTCGCGACGGTGCCGGCAAAGGGGGCACCATCAAGGCACTCACAGAGCGGGTGAGTCCGCGCGTATTCCGCGTCATCGCGCTGCCGGCGCCCACCGAGCGTGAAAAAAGCCAGATGTACATCCAGCGCTACCTACCGCATCTCCCGGCCGCTGGCGAGGTCGTGATCTTCGACCGCAGCTGGTACAACCGCGCCGGTGTCGAGCGGGTCATGGGCTTCTGCACGGACCAACAGGCCGAGGATTTTCTGAAGGCCGCGCCGATGGTGGAGAAGGCGATCGTCAACTCCGGCATCATCCTGCTGAAGTACTGGCTGGAAGTCAGCCCCGAAGAACAGACCCGACGTCTGCGCGATCGCTTCAAGGACGGCCGCAAACTCTGGAAGCTCTCGCCGATGGACCTGAAGTCCTACAGTCGCTGGTACGACTACTCCCGCGCCCGGGATGCGATGTTCGAAGCCACCGACACCGGCTGGGCCCCTTGGCATGCGGTGCACTCGAACGACAAGAAAAAAGCCCGGCTGGCGATCCTGCGGCACATCCTGGACAGCGTGCCCTACCAGAAATTGAAGCCGGAAAAGATCGCCCTGCCGCCTCGCCAGAAGCGCGGCGACTACGTGGAAAGCGCCTACAAGGTCAAGTTCATCAACGACGAGAACTGATTCGCCGTCCGGGCACAGGCGTGTCTGTGCCTCACCGCAGCGGGCACGATTGCCGTTACCATTGCGTCGAACTCCACTCAGTTTTCTTATCGTCATGAAAACCCTGATCAACGCTTTCAGACTGGTGCTGGCCTGTGTGCTGGTCAGCCTCGCCGCCGGTTGCGCGTCCACCAACAACGGCACCCACGACCTGGCCATTGCCGCCGGCTTCAGGATCATCAAGCCGGTGAATCCCGAGCAGATTGCGCTGCTGAAGACGCTGCCACCTCACCAGATCTCGCAGATCACCCATGACGGCAAGATCTACTTCGTGCTGCCCGATGCCGACAACAACCAGGCCCTGGTCGGCGGCCCCAACGAGTACCAGACCTACCAGCAGATGCGCCTGGCCAAGCAGATCAGCAACAACAACCTGGCGGCCGCCCAGATGAACCAGATGAGTTCGATGAACTGGGCGATGTGGGGCGGCTGGGGTGCCTGGGGGCCGGGTTTCGGCTGGTGAGCGTGTCGGGATGCATGCTCGTTGTCCGGAGCCGCACCCAGCATCCCGACAGTATCGCTTCCGTCTGACGCGTCGTGTCGTCGCACCCATCGACTGGTCGATCTCAGGTTTTGACCGATGTACCCGTTGTGAGATCTTCGGAGCCCGTTTGATGCAACTGGCCTGGCATTGGCTGATGCTGCCTGGATCATGGGACGGCGAAACGGTGAACGACGTTTGTGGTGACCTCAGGTTGAAGCTCCTTGCTTGGTAGGTGAAGCGATCCATGTTCGGAAACGTTGTGAACGTCCACGACTTCAGAAGCGCTCTGGAGCGTTTCGCCAAGGTGCCGGGCGTTCTGAAACATCTGTTGTTGCCGAAACAGGAGATCGTGCGCCGAAACTGGAACGAGTACGAAATCGAGCCGTTGAATCGGATGTTGGAGGCGCGTTTCAACCGGCTCATCAGCGGGGATCCGGACGTTGCCAGGTACGAGTATGCGTGCAGGAAATACCTCGGAGACCGGCGGGTGCGCGCCGTCTCGCTCGGCTGTGGTTCAGGCGAACATGAAATTCTCTGGGCCCGTCAGGGTGCCTTCGATCGCCTTGACGCCTGCGACCTTTCGCCGGGGCGAATCGAAACGGCAAGACAGAACGCGAGGGATGCGGGGCTCGCCGAGATTCTGGAGTTTGCGTGCGCTGACATTCTGAATCTGCCGTACGCGATGAATGCCTACGATGTGGTGATCCTCGAGAGTTCACTGCACCACTTCTCCCCGTTGTCCAGGGTGATGGAAAGCATCCGGAATCTGTTGAAACCGGGCGGCCTCATCTTCATGACCGACTTCGTGGGACCGACGAAGTTCCAATGGTTGCCGAGGCAGATTCAGGTCGTCAACGCGCTGATGGATCTGCTCCCCGATCGCTTTCTGATTGAGAAAGACGGTCGCAGGATCGAGAAGCTGTTCAAACCCAGCTACCTCCGGATGCATCTGGTGGATCCGTCGGAGGCAATCGAGTCAGGCAATATCCTGCCCATGCTCCGAAAGCACTTTCAGGAACTTGAACTGAAGAATGCGGGCGGCGCGATCTTGCTTCATCTGTTCCCGCGCCTGTCCCACAACTTTCCGGAATCGGACCCGGTGGCGCAGGCCTGGTTGCGGCATCTGATTGAAGTCGAGGATCTTCTTCTTCACGAGACCGACGAAATCGGGTGGTGGTACGCGTTCGGGGTGTACCGCAAGCCGGGTTGAGGTGTGCGGCTCGGGCCGCCTTCAATATCCCTGCGTTCGCCACCGGTCGGTGACGAATGGTGGATCTACAACCACACCCCGCTTTTCGGCATCTGGATGGTCTGCGCGGGGTCGCCGCCGGTTACCAGCGAGCCGATGGCCAGGCTGAGCAGCCAGATGAACAGGCTGGCGAACATCGCGGTCCAGAAGCCCGAGAGCTTG
>CALMWD010000065.1 GCA_937873105.1 uncultured Rhodanobacteraceae bacterium | reverse complement strand
GCGCGTTACCACGGCGAATTGACCAACACGCAGTCGCCCGAGTTCCGCGCCGAGAGCGAGCGACTGGAACGGGCCTGGCTGGAACGCGTGCGCGCGATCGACGCATCGGCGCTGACGGGGCAGGCGCGGCTGAGCCACGACATCTTCGTCGCGCAGCGCGAACGCGCCATCGCGATGGCGCAGTATCCGGACTGGATGCTGGCGCTGAGCCAGCTCGGCCATCCGGCCGCAACCGTCGCTCAGCTCGGCGCCGGATCGCGCGGCCAGCCCTTTGCCTCCGTCGCCGACTACGAGGCCTGGCTGCAGCGCGGCGCCGCCTTCGTGCCGGTCTTCGACCAGACCATCGCCAACTTGCGCGAGGGCATGAAGGCCGGCGTCGTGCAGCCGCGCGTGCTGATCGAGAAGACGCTTCCGCAGTTCGATGCGCTGATCAAGGACCGACCCGAGGACACGCTGATGTGGGGCGTGGTCGCGAAGATGCCGGACACGTTCGCCGCGGCGGATCGCGAGCGCTTGACCTTGGCCTATCGCGAGCTGATCGGCCGGCAGCTGCTGCCGGCCTTCGTGCGGCTGCGCGACTTCCTGCGCGACGAATACCTGCCGGCGACGCGCAGTTCGGTCGGACTGTCGGCGTTGCCGAACGGCGCGGCCTGGTATGCCGAGCTGGCGAAGCGCTACACCACGACCGAGCTGATGCCGGAGCAGATCCACCAGATCGGCCTCGACGAGGTGGCCCGCATCACCGCCGAGTTCGAGAAGGTGAAGGCGCAGGTCGGATTCGAAGGCGACCTGCAGGCCTTTTTCCGGTTCATGAACGAGGACATGCGCTTCGCGTTCAAGAGCGAACAGGACGTGCTCGACCAGTACAACGCGCTGCGCGGTCGCATCGAACCGAACATTCCGTCGCAGTTTTCGCTGCTGCCGAAGGCCGGCTTCGAGGTCAAGCTGGTCGAGCCCTTCCGCGCCGCGAGCGCGCCGGCAGCGTCCTACCAGGCGCCGAGCCAGGACGGCACGCGTCCAGGCGTGTTCTACGCGAACGCATTCAACCTGCCCTCGCGGCGCACCTGGGAGACCGAGAGCATCTTCCTGCACGAAGCGATTCCGGGACACCACTTCCAGATCGCGCTGCAGCAGGAACTGGGCGGACTGCCGGCGTTCCGCCGCTACGGCGGCGAAACCGCCTACGTCGAGGGCTGGGGCTTGTATGCCGAATCGCTGGGTCGCGACCTTGGCGTCTACACCGATCCCTACCAGTACTTCGGGCGGCTCGCGGCCGAGATCTGGCGCGCCAATCGCCTGGTCGTCGACACCGGCCTGCACGCCAAGGGCTGGACGCGCGAACAGGCGATCGCGCAGATGCGCAACACCTCGGCGATCAGCGAAACCAATGCCACCATCGAGGTCGAGCGCTACATCGCGATGCCCGGCCAGGCGCTCGCCTACAAGATCGGCGAACTCAAGCTGCAGGAACTGCGTCGCCGCGCCCAGGCCCAGCTCGGCGAGCGCTTCGACCCGCGCGAATTCCATCGCATCGTGCTCGAAGACGGCTCGCTGCCGCTCGACGTGCTCGATGCGAAGGTGACGCGCTGGCTGGCGGACCAGTCGGCGCGCTGATCTTCGGTCGCGCCACGGAAGGCGCTGCGGCCGTCGGCCTTACTGGGGTGATGGCACGTAAGCCGGCGCCTTGCGGCAATCGGTCTTGAGCGG
>CALMWD010000064.1 GCA_937873105.1 uncultured Rhodanobacteraceae bacterium | reverse complement strand
ATGACGGTCGGCGGCAAGCCCTGATCGACCGCGCGGGTCGGCGCCCCTTCCTGGCGAATGCGGGGCAGGGGCGCCGACGACGGTGGAGAGGCCGCAATGGTCGAGCCGTTGCCTGCACGTGACGGTCGACAGGCCAGTCGCGGCGACGCATGGTCTAGCATGGACGACTTTCCCGCCTGGAGATTCCCATGCTGCGTCGCCCGCTCGCCCTGGCTGTTGCCCTTTCCCTGTCCGGCCTGGTGTCGGCCGACGCGAAGAAGGACGCGCCGAAGTGGGACGTGAACGCCGCGCACGGTCCGGTCAAGCAGGTGAAGTTCACGACCGACGAGGGCACCTGGATGGATCTGGACGTCAGCCGCGACGGCCGGACCCTCGTGTTCTCGCTGCTCGGCGACCTCTACACCCTGCCGATCGCCGGCGGCGCAGCCACGCGCATCACCTCGGGCCCGGCCTGGGACGGGCAGCCGCGCTTCTCGCCCGACGGCGCCGAGATCGCGTTCACCTCGGACCGCGGCGGCGGCAACAACCTGTGGCGTGCGAAGCGCGACGGTTCCGGCGCGACCCAGGTGAGCAAGGAAGACTACCGGTTGCTCAACAATCCGGTCTGGACGCCGGACGGCCAGTACCTGATCGGACGCAAGCATTTCACTTCGGAACGTTCGCTCGGCGCCGGCGAGTTGTGGATGTACCACCGGAGCGGCGGCGCCGGTCTGCAACTGACCAAGAAGAAGAACGACCAGCAGGACCTGGGCGAGCCCGCGATCAGCGCCGACGGCCGCTACGTCTACTTTTCCGAGGACGTGAGCGGCGGCAACACGTTCGAGTACAACAAGAATCCGCATGGCGTGATCTATGCGATCCGGCGCCTCGACCGCGAGACCGGCGAGATCGAGACCATCGTCGCGACGCCGGGCGGCGCGGTGCGCCCGCAACCTTCGCCGGACGGAAAGACGCTGGCCTTCGTCAAACGCGTCGCCGACAAGTCGGTGCTGCACGTCATCGACCTCGCCAGCGGCGAGGTCAAACCGCTGTGGGATGGCCTCTCGCATGACCAGCAGGAAGGCTGGGCGGTGTTCGGGCCGTACGCGAACTACCAGTGGCTGCCGGACTCGTCGGCCGTCGTCATCTGGGCGCAGGGCAAGCTATGGCGCGTCGATGCGACGACGGGCGCGCCGACGGCCATTCCGTTCAGCGCGTCGGTCGAACAGACCGTGGCCGCGCCACTGCGCTTCGAGCAGACGCTCGATGCCGGGGAGTTCACCGCCCGGATGATCCGCGATGTCGCGACCAGCCCGGATGGACGCAGCATCGTCTTCCACGCCGTCGGCCAGTTGTGGACCAGGACCTTGCCGGACGGCCGGCCGCGGCGCCTGACCGCGCGCGCCGACGCCTTCGAATACCAGCCGAGCTTCAGCGCAGACGGCAAGAAGCTGCTCTACACGACCTGGAACGATGCGAAGCAGGGCGCCATCGTCGAGCGCGACGTCGCCAGCGGCAGCGAACGCGTGCTGACCACGCAGCCCGGCTTCTACTACTCGCCGCGCTACTCGCGCGACGGGTCGAAGATCGTCTGGTCTAAGCAGAGCGGTTCCTCGCTGACGGGCTCGCTGAACAGCGGCGAGCAGGGCATCTGGTGGATGCCGGTCGCGGGTGGTGCGGCCAAACGTATCGCCAAGGACGGCTACGAGCCGCAATTCACGGCCGATGGCGGACGCGTCACCTTCCTGACCGGCGGCGGTCTCAGCAAGAAACTGCAGAGTGTCGGCCTGCATGGCGAAGAACCGCGCGACGTGTTCTCGCTGAAGTACACCGATTTCGTCTCGGTCAGCCCGGACGGGCAGTGGGTGGCCTTCACCGAGTTGTTCAACGCCTACCTCGCGCCGATGCCGAAGACCGGCGGCGTGATTGAACTCGGCAAGGACACGACCGCGGTTCCGGTTGCGAAGATCTCGGCCGACGTCGGCTCCTACCTGCATTGGGCCCATGACGGCAGCGCCGTGCACTGGATGGTCGGCGATCAATACTTCACGCGCCAACTCAAGGACGCCTTCGCCTTCGTGCCCGGTGCACCGGCCAAGCTGCCGGACGCGAAGGCATTGAAGGGCATCACGATCGGATTGCGGGTGCCGGTGGATACGCCGAAAGAGATCGTCGCGTTCACGAATGCGCGCATCGTCTCGATGAAGGGCGAGGAAGTGATCGACCGCGGCACCGTGCTGGTCG
>CALMWD010000063.1 GCA_937873105.1 uncultured Rhodanobacteraceae bacterium | reverse complement strand
CGATCGATTCCGCGGTCTTGCGGCCCATCAGGATCGTGTGTCCGAGGGTCAGGGCCTTGAAGCGCTTGAGGTCGTTCGGCAGCGACCAGGGCAGCTGGTTCCGCCAGCCGATGGCGCGGTTGCGGTCGAGTGCGGCGATCAGCGAGACGGCGTTCATGCGGCGAGCTTACGCGAGTCCGGCGATCGTCATCATTCGGCGAGGCGCCGCAAGCTCTGGTCGAGCACGCGGCGTACGGCGGTGGGCAGGGCCAGGTTGGCGAAGACGGCGCGCGGGTGCCATTCGTGCGCGGGTTCCGCGACGGCGTCGACGTCCTCGCTGACGACGATCAGGGGCGTGATGTCGAGCTTGAAGTGGGTGAAGACGTGCCGGTAGGGCGGTCCGAGGCAGGATTCGGCGACGACGATGCCGCGACGCGCGAGGTCGGCGAGCGCGCGGTCGGCCGCGTCGTATTCCGGCAAGCCGAGCAGGCCGCCCCACAGGCCCTGCGGCGGGCGGCGTTCGAACAGCACGCGGTCGTCGCGATCGACCAGCACCAGCATCGTCACGGCGCGCTCGGGCGTGATCCTGCGCGGCCTGGGCGTGGGCAGCTGCGCGACCCGGTCGCTCGCCCGCGCGATGCAATCGGCACGCAGCGGACAGGTCGGGCAAGCCGGCCGCTTCGGCGTGCAGACGGTGGCGCCCAGGTCCATCAGCGCCTGGGTGTAGTCGGCGAGACGCGCCTGCGGCAGGCACGCGTCGGCGATCGTCCACAGCCGCTTCTCGACGGCAGCCTGCCCGGGATGACCCTCGATGCCGACATGGCGAGCCAGCACGCGCTTGACGTTGCCGTCGAGGATGGCGGCGCGCTGCCCGTGGGCCTGGGCCAGGATCGCGGCCGCCGTGCTGCGGCCGACGCCGGGCAGGGCGACGAGCGCATCGAGCGTGTCGGGCAGTGCGCCGCCGTGGCGTTCCGCGCACACCCGGGCCGCGCGATGCAGGTTGCGGCCGCGACTGTAGTAGCCGAGTCCGGACCAGAGCGCGAGCACCTCGTCGACCGAGGCCGCGGCCAGTGCCGGCAGGTCCGGGTAACGCGCGACGAAGCGTTCGAAGTACGGGATGACGGTGGCGACCTGGGTCTGCTGCAGCATCACCTCGCTGAGCCAGACCCGATAGGCGCTGCGCGGATGCTGCCAGGGCAGGTCGTGGCGGCCGTGCGTGTCGAACCAGCGCAGCAGGCGCGCCGCGAAATCGCCGTCGCTCATTCCGAGCTGCTGGGCAACAGGCCGTCGACGAATTCCTCGGCGTCGAAGACGCGCAGGTCCAGCAAGCCCTCGCCGACGCCGACGAAACGGATCGGCACGCCGATTTCGCGCGCCAGCGCGAACACCACGCCGCCCTTGGCGGTGCCGTCGAGCTTGGTCACCACGAGTCCGCTCAATCCGACGGCCTGGTGGAACTGGCGGGCCTGGTTCAGCGCGTTCTGGCCGGTGTTGCCGTCGATCACGAGCAGGGTTTCGTGCGGTGCGCTCGGGTCGAGCTTGCCCATGACGCGCTTGACCTTGGCCAGTTCGTCCATCAGCCCGGCCTGGGTATGCAGGCGGCCGGCGGTGTCGGCGATCAGCACGTCGGCCCCGCGCGACTTCGCCGCGGCGAGCGCGTCGTAGATGACCGACGCCGAATCGGCGTTGCCGCCCTGGGCGATGACCGGCACCTGGTTGCGTTCGCCCCAGGTCTTCAGCTGTTCGACCGCGGCGGCGCGAAAGGTGTCGCCGGCCGCAAGCATCACGTCGAGGCCTTCGCGCTTCATCCATTTCGCGAGTTTGCCGATGGTCGTGGTCTTGCCGGCGCCGTTCACGCCGACCACGAGCAGGACGAAGGGGCGCGGCGCGTCGGGGAGTTCGAGCGGGCGCTCGATCGGCTTCAGCATCGCCACCAGCTGCCGGCGCAGGTGCGCGAACAGCGCCGGCGCGTCGGCGAATTCGCGCGCCTGCATGCGCTTGCGCAGGTCGTCGAGCACCTCGGCGGTGGCCTTGACGCCGACGTCGGCGGTCAGCAGCGAGGTTTCGAGCTGGTCGAGCAAGTCCTCGTCGAGGCGCGGGTTCGACG
This sequence comes from uncultured Rhodanobacteraceae bacterium, assembly GCA_937873105.1. Taxonomy (GTDB): domain Bacteria; phylum Pseudomonadota; class Gammaproteobacteria; order Xanthomonadales; family Ahniellaceae; genus JADKHK01. Next base: position 11,250 of record CALMWD010000063.1, on the reverse strand, counting down.
AGAACAGGGCGCTGACCTGGCGCCCGAGCAGGCTGCCGCGCAGGCGGTCGCGCCAGCTTGGCGCCGTCGCCGCGGAGGCGGCGGGGGTGGCCGGCAGGACGTCATTGGACGGGGCGGATTCGTGGGGGGCGGCCGCGGCCGGTGCGTTTTCCGGCTTGCGCTTGAAGAATCGGAACATCGGGACTCCTGGATTGCGAAAAATGCTAGCAGGGACGCAGGCGGCTTGATTCGGGCGCGATGAACGGCTCCAATCCAAGCCCTTCATCGGGGGAAATGTCCATGCGCAAGTCCATGCTGCTTCTGGGTCTCGCCGTCGCCATGGCGATCGGTCCGGTCGTCGTCCGCGCCGGCGCGTACGACTCGGTCGTGAAGATCGTCAACGAGTCGTTGTGGGACATCCACCACCTGTACCTGTCCTCGGTCGAGGACGAGGAATGGGGGCCGGACCAGCTCGGCGACGCCGTGATCGAGAGCGGCGACAGCTTCGAGTTGCACGGCATTCCCTGCGACGACTACGACGTCAAGATCGTCGACGAGGACGGCGATTCCTGCGTCGTCGGCGGCGTGACGCTGTGCGGCGACGACGACGCCTGGGTGATCACCGACGAAGACCTGCTCGCCTGCCAGGTCGTGACCGAGGAATGAATCGCGGCGGCGGCCGCGTCCGCATCATCGCGGGCCGGCTGCGCGGGTCGCGCATCGACGTGCCGATGCGCGCAGGCCTGCGCCCCACGCCCGACCGCGTGCGCGAAACCCTGTTCAACTGGCTCGCGCCCGTCCTCGACGGGGCTCGGGTGCTGGATCTCTTCGCCGGTACCGGCGCCCTGGGCATCGAAGCCCTGTCGCGCGGCGCGGCCGAGGTCGACTTCGTCGAGCGCGAACGCGATCTCGCCGAGGCCTTGCGCGAGACCTTGGCGCGCCTGAAGCAGGACGCCCCGGTGCACGCGGACGCGGCCGCACAGTTTCTGGCGTCGGCACGGCGGCCGTATGCCGTGGTCTTCCTCGATCCGCCCTATGCCGCGAACCTCTGGAGCGAGATCGCGCAACGGCTCGAAACCGGCGCCTTTCTCGTCGATGGTGCCCTGATCTACGTCGAATCGCCGCGTGCCGCGACGCCGGATTTGCCGCCCAATTGGCGCCTGCAACGCGAACTGCTGGCGGGCGAGGTGCGGGCCGCGCTCTATCGGCGCGTCGCGCACGTCGGGTAAGCTCGCCGCGCTGACCACTGCCGAGCGCCGACTTGAGCATTTACTCGCCCCGCACCGCGGTCTATCCCGGCACCTTCGATCCGATGACCAACGGCCACACCGACCTGGTGCACCGGGCGGCGCCGCTGTTCGAGACGCTGTACGTCGCGATCGCCGAGAGCCCGGGCAAGGGCCCGGCCTTTCCGCTCGACGAGCGCATCGCGCTGGCCCGCGAGGCCATCGGCGCGATCGCGAACGTGAAGATCGTCGGATTCGACTGTTTGCTCGCCGAATTCGTGGGCCAAATCGGCGCGGGCGTGATCCTGCGCGGCCTGCGTGCGGTGTCGGATTTCGAGTACGAGTTCCAGCTGGCGAGCATGAACCGCCATCTGATTCCGCGCGTCGAAACCCTGTTCCTGACGCCGGCCGAGCAATACAGCTTCATTTCCTCGTCGCTGGTGCGCGAAATCGCGCGGCTCGGCGGCGATATCTCGGGTTTCGTCCACCCCGCGGTCCAGCAGGCCTTGAAGTCGCGCTGGCTTGCCGCATCGTAGTCCTACCGCCAATTCGGGGAATGCCATGAAAAACCTGTTCCGTGTCGCCCTCCTGCTCACCCTGCCGCTGTTCGCGGTCACCGCCTGCAAGAAGGAAGAAGCCGCCGCGCCCGCCGCCGCACCCGCCGCCGCGCCGGTGACCATGCCGAGCGATCCGAACGACACCGCAGCCTGGAAGAACTACCTGGTCGGCGTCGCCAAGCAGAACATGGAAGGCATCCGCCAGCGTCCCTACATGTACTACGTGCCGGCCGGCGATACCCCGGAAATCCTGGAGCAGGTCGATCGCCAGCAGTCGGACGTCACCGACGTGATCGGCCGCGGCATCCTGCCGGGCAACATGATCGCCTTCGGTTCGCCGGATTCCACGCGCATGGCCGACCTCATCGTCGAGGCCTTCAAGGTCTCGCGTCCGAACTCGCTGAAGGACGTGCGCGTGCTCTTCATCGGCGCCGCCGTCGACGAGCAGCGCGTGCGCGAGGCGGTGGCGCCGAGTGCCGCCGAGTTCGTCTTCGTCGAAGCGAAGTGATCGCAGCACGATCCGTCGAACGGCACCGGCGCTCCCGGTGCCGTTTCGTTTGCGGCGATCGGCTTCGGCTTCGGCGATAATGGCGCGATGGCCCTGCTGATCAACGATCTCTGCGTGAACTGCGATGTCTGCGAACCGGTCTGCCCGAACAAGGCGATCACCGCCGGCAGGCACATCTACGAGATCGATCCGACCCTGTGCACCGAATGCGTCGGCCACCACGAGGAACCGCAATGCGTGGCGGTCTGCCCGGTGGAATGCATCGAGCCCGATCCGCTGGTGCCGGAAACGCGCGAGCAGTTGCTGGCCAAGTACGCGCTGCTGATGCGCCAGCAGGAGGACAAGTCATGAGATTCCATCGATTCGTGTGGGCCCTGGCCCTGGCGGTCGTCGGCCCGGCGTTCGCCGCGGCATCCCAGGCGCCCGGCAAGGCGGCGATCGCGAGCGCGCACCACCTCGCCACCGAGGCCGGTTTCGAGGTGTTGGCCCAGGGCGGCAACGCCTTCGACGCGGCGGTCGCCGTGACGGCGGCGCTGGCCGTGGTCGAATCCTCGTCCAGCGGCATCGGCGGCGGCGGTTTCTGGCTGCTGCACCGGGCCAGCGACGGCAAGCAGGTGATGATCGACGGCCGCGAGACCGCGCCGGGCGCCGTGGATGCCAAGGCCTACCTCGATGCCGCGGGCAAGCTCGATCGCGACAAGAGCGTGAACGGCGCGCTGGCTGGCGGCATTCCCGGTGAGCCCGCCGCGCTCGTGCACCTGGCGAAACATTACGGCCGGCTGCCGCTCAAGCGATCGCTGGCGCCCGCCATCCGCCTGGCGCGCGACGGCTTCCCGCTGGAGGAGCGCCTGCGCGGCATGTTGGCGATGCGCCAGGAGGTGATGCTGCGTTATCCGTCCACGCGCGCGGTGTTCTTCCCGAAAGGCGAACTGTTGCCGCTCGGCAGCATCATCCGGCAGCCGGATCTGGCGCGGACGCTGGAGGCGCTCGCCGACGAAGGCTTCGACGGCTTCTACAAGGGCCGGGTCGCGAAACGCCTGGTCGAAGGCGTGCGCGCGAACGGCGGCAATTGGACCCTGGACGATCTCGCGAACTACCGGATCGTCGAGCGCGAGCCGCTGCGCTTCGACCATCGCGGCGTGCGCATCGTCACCGCGGCGCCGCCCTCGTCCGGCGGCGTGCTGTTGGCGACGATCCTGAACATCGTCGAAGGCTACGACTACGCCAAGCTCGGCCGCGTCGACCGCATCCACCTCCTGACCGAGGCGATGCGCCGCGCCTACCGCGACCGCAGCTTCATCCTCGGCGATCCGGACTTCGTGCAGATGCCGATCCGCCTGCTCACGAGCAAGGACTACGCCGCCGGCCTGCGCGGCTCGATCCGCATGGACAAGGCCACGCCCTCGTCGTCCCTGCCCGAGGGCCGCGTCATCGAGGGCGGCACCGACACTACCCATTTCTCGATCATCGATGCCGACGGCAACATGGCCGCGGTCACCGCCAGCGTGAACCTGCCGATGGGTTCGGGCTTCATCGTGCCCGGCACCGGCGTCCTGCTGAACAACGAGATGGACGACTTCGCGCTCGCCGCGAACCAGGCCAATGCCTATGGGCTGATCGGCACCGATGCAAACGCGCCGAAGCCGGGCAAGCGCATGCTGTCGACGATGTCGCCGACCTTCGCGTTCGCGCCGGATCGGATCGCCGTGATCGGCACGCCGGGCGGATCGCGCATCGCCACCATGGTCCTGATCGGCCTGCTCGAATTCGTCGAAGGCAAGTCGGCCGCCGAGATCGTCGCGACGCCGCGCTTCCATCACCAGTATCTGCCGGACGCGATCTCGGCGGAGGTCGGGGCCATCGCGAAGGAAGACGCCGCGGCCCTGCGCGCGCGCGGCCACGTCGTCAGCGACGGCGAACGCCCCTGGGGCAACATGAACCTGGTGATCTGGGATCGGACGTCGAACACGCTCAGCGCCGGCAGCGATCCGCGCGGCGTGGTCGGCAAGGCCGACGTACGGTGAGGACGACACGATGACGATCAAGCTCTGGTCCGTGCTCGGCAACAGCCAGAAGCTCGACGGCGGCGCCATGTTCGGCAACGCGCCGAAGGCGGTGTGGTCGAAATGGCTCGCGCCCGACGAGCAGAACCGCATTCCGCTCGCCTGCCGCGCCCTGTATGCCGAAGGCATCAACGGCAAGCGCGTGCTGTTCGAGACCGGCATCGGCGCCTTCTTCGAACCGAAGCTGCGCGAGCGCTACGGCGTGGTCGAGGATCGCCATGTCCTGCTCGATTCGCTGGCGGCGATCGGCGTCCGCCACGAGGACATCGACGCCGTCGTGATCTCGCACCTGCACTTCGACCACGCCGGCGGCCTGCTCGCGCCCTGGGCGGAAGGGCAGGCCCCGCACCTGCTGTTTCCGAATGCGCGCTACATCGTCGGCGCCGAAGCCTGGGCGCGCGCGAAGGCGCCGCATCCGCGCGATCGCGCCTCGTTCATTCCCGAGCTCTGCGATCTGCTCGAAGCCTCGGGGCGCCTGGACATCGTGCGCGGTGACCGCAGCGAGACCCTTGGCGACGACGTCCGCTTCAGCTTCTCCGATGGACACACCCCGGGGCTGATGCTGGCCGAGATCGGCGGCGCCGGCGGCGTCGTCTTCTGCGCCGACCTGATCCCCGGTCGACCCTGGGTGCATCTGCCGATCACGATGGGCTACGACCGCTATCCGGAAATGCTCATCGACGAGAAGCGCGCGTTCCTGGACGACAAGCTGTCACGCGGCGTACGCCTGTATTTCACGCATGACCCGGACTATGCGATGGCCGGCCTGGTGCGCGACGCCTCGGGCCGTTACGGCACCGCCGCGGCCGAGGCGGAGTTGCGCGGCTACGTCCTGACCCACCCCTGATTCCCGATCACGACGACAGGAGTTCCACCATGATCAAGCTCGCCCACCTCGGTTTCGCGCTGCTGGCCGCTTTCGCGGTCGAGATCGCCGTCGCCGACGAATCCAAGCCCGCACCCGCGCCGACCGCGAATGCCGCCGGCGGCTGGGGCGAGGTGATCGCCGCCGACGCCCGGGCCGAGCCGCTCGGTGCCGCGCTCGCCCAGCTCAGCGCCGAACGCGCCAGCGTCGACGGCGTGTTCAGCGGCCGCGTCGGCAAGGTCTGCCAGAAGCAGGGCTGCTGGCTGCAGCTGATCGACGGCGAGCAGATGGCGCGGGTCATGACCCATCACGATTTCACCGTGCCCAAGGATCTCGCCGGCGGCGCCGTTGTCAGCGGCAAGCTGGAGCGCGTCGAGCTCAGCGAGAAGGAAGCCCGGCACATGGCCGATGACGCGGGCAAGGCCTTCGATCCGGCGGCATCGCGTGTCGAATACCGCATCGCCGCGCGCGGCGTCGCCCGCCTGAAGTGACCCGATGAGCGACGCGATGCGTGCGGCCCGCCGCGATTTCCTCCGGCGCAGCGCGGGCCTGGGGCTGGGCGCCAGCCTGCCGCTGGCCAGCCTGTTCGGCCTGGCCGGTTGTCGCACGCGCGCCCCGCGGGCCGCCGTCGCCGCCGATGCCTTCGGCTACGGTCCCCTGCGACCGGTCGCCGACGAAACCACCGGCCTGGCCCTGCTGCGCCTGCCCGAGGGCTTTCGCTACCGCAGTTTCGGCTGGGCCGGAGAGGCCATGCGCGGCGGCATCATGCCCGCGGCGCACGACGGCATGGGCGTGGTCGCCCACGAGGGCACGCGCTGCACCCTGATCCGCAACCACGAGATCATCACCTCGGTCGGCGCCTTCGGCGACGCGTCGCTGCAGTACGACGCGCCGGCCGCGGGCGGCTGCGTCGCCTTCGATTTCGACCTGGCCACGGGCGAAGCCAGCGGCTTTCGCGCCGCGCTCGCCGGCACCCTGCAGAACTGCGCCGGCGGCACCACGCCGCGCGGCACCTGGCTGAGCTGCGAGGAAATGACCTTCGATCCGGCCACCGGCATCGACGACCGCGGCACGCGGCGACCCGAGTTGCGCCAGACCCACGGCTACGTCTTCGAAGTGTTCCCGGACGGCACGCGTCCGCCCGAGAGGATTCGCGGCATGGGCCTGTTCAAGCACGAAGCCGCCGCCACCGATCCGGCCACGGGCATCGTCTACCAGACCGAGGACGGCCGTGGTCCTTCGGGCTTCTTCCGCTACCTGCCGATCGATCCGGCGCGCCTGTCGGCGGGTGGCGCGCTGCAGATGCTCGCGGTCAAGGGGCGCCCCGACCTGCGCACGGGTGTCGCCGTCGGCGCACGCTTCGACGTGCATTGGGTGGCGATCGCCGAACCCGAGCGCCTGAAGCAGGACAGCCGGCTGCAGGGAGCGGCCGTGGCCGAACAGGGTTTGGCCCTGGGCGCGAGCGCCTTCGCGCGCCTCGAAGGCTGCTACATCCATGGCGACGCGATCTTCTTCACCGCCACGTCGGGCGGCGACCTCGGCCATGGCCAGATCTGGGTGTACCGGCCGCGCGAGGAGACCCTGACCCTGCTGTTCGAGGCCAAGTCCCTGGATGCGCTCGACTACCCCGACAATCTTTGCGTGACGCCGCGCGGTGCCTTGCTGATCAACGAAGACAACGACAGCGGCCATCCGCAACGCATGGTCGGCATGGACGGCGCGGGCCGCAGTTTCGCCTTCGCGGAAAGCAATGTCGTGATGAAGGGCGAACGCGGCTTCAAGGGCGACTTCCGCTTCGAGGAATGGTGCGGCGTGTGTTTTTCGCCCGATGGTCGCTGGCTGTTCGCGAATTGCTACTCGCCCGGTTTCACGGTGGCCATCACCGGTCCCTGGGAGAACGGACCGCTATGACGGAACACGCGGCCTTCGGTCGCGATCCGTCAGCGCCACGGCGATCCGTCGGCATTGCGTTCGGCGAAGTAGAGTCCAGCCCAGAGCTTGGGGTCGAGCGGATGGCCGGCCGCGCCCTTGGCGACCAGCCAGGCGGCCGCGTCGCGCAGCGGAACGTGGTGGACAACGATGTTCTCGGTCTCGTCGCCGCCACCCTCGCCGACGCGCCTCAGGCCGGTCGCGCGCACGAAATGGGCGATCTCGGTGCTCAGGCCCGACGACACCGGCCCGCCGGCGACATAGACGATGCTGGCCGCCTCGTAGCCGGTTTCCTCGATCAGTTCGCGGTGCGCGCTGGTGATCGCGTCCTCGTGCTCGGTGCCTTCGAGGTCGCCGATGAGGCCGGCCGGCATCTCGATGGTCACGGCATCGATCGGCGGACGGAACTGCTCGACGAACACGAGTTCGTCGGCGTCGGTCAGCGCGACGATGATGACCGCACCCTTCGGATTCGCACGCTCCACGAATTCCCAGCCCTGGCGCCGCCGCACGTTCAGCCAGCGGCCGTTGAAAAGCAGTTCGGTTTCCGTCATGGTGCGCGCCCTTCGATCCAGCCGTCATGCTAGCTGCCGGCTTTCCGCAACCGCAACGCGGGGCGGGCCTCGCGTGAAACTTCCGCGCCGCCGGCTGGTCCGAGTCCCGTTCCGTCATCGAGGTTGCCCATGCGTCTGCTGCATTCCGTCCTGACCGGCGCTCTGGCGTCGTTGCTGTTCGTCCCGCTGTCGGTGTTCGCCGAGGACCGGCCGGCTGCTGGCGACGCTCCGGCCGCGGCGGCGAAGCCGGCCGAGCCGGCGAAACCGGCGATTCCGCCGCTGCTGGCCCGCCCGGCCACGCCGCCGAAGGTCGCCCCGCGCGTGCCGACCGAGACGGAGAAGCAGATCGATGCGGTCAACGAGCCGCTGGCGCTGCTGCGCCTGTCCAAGCAGTTCGAGCAGGCCAAGGACTGGCGTCACCAGGCCTACGCGCTGGCCAAGCTCTACGCGCTGCGCCCGATGCAGGGCAACATCGGGTACGAACTGGCCGCGGCCTATGCGCGCCAGGACGACAAGCGCAACGCCTACGACGTCCTGGTTAGGCTGCAGAGCAACGGATTCGGCTTCGATCCGGGCAAGGATCCGCGCTTCGACAAGATCCACGGCACGCGCGTGTGGGATTACATCGTCGCCAACCTGGAGGCCAACATGACGCCGTTCGGCGGCGGCGCCCCCGGCTTCACCCTGCCTGCGGGCGACACGCTGTTCGAGTCGATCGGTTACGACCCGGCGCGCAAGAAGTTCCTCGTCGCGTCGGTGCGCGAGGGCTCGATCTACCTCGCCGACGACCGCGGCGCGACCACGCCCTTCATCGTGGCCGACGCCGACAACGGCCTGCTCGCCAGCTATGGCCTGGCCGTCGATGCGCCGCGCGACCTGCTGTGGGTGATCGGCAACGGCGTGCCGCACAAGAAGGGCATTGCCCAGGCCGATTTCGGCCGCAGCGTGCTGTACAAGTTCGTGCTCTCGACCGGCAAGCTCGCGGCCCGCTACGAGGTGCCTGTGGCGCATCGCCCGAGCCTGTTGTCCTCGATCGCGGTGTCGCCGAAGGGCGACGTGGTCGTCGCCGACGGCGTCGCGCGCCGGATCTACCAGCTCGCCGGCGAGCAGTTGCAGCTGATCGTCGAGAATCCGCGTCTCACGAGCATCCGCGGCCTCGCCTACGACAAGACCGGAACCCGGCTGTATTTCGCCGACTACGACCTCGGTCTGTTCGGGCTGGATCTCAACACCGGAAAGCCCTTTGCGGTTGCCCCGGAGAAGGGCCTGACCCTGTACAGCATCGAGGGCCTGGCGTTCTGGAAGGACCAGCTGATCATCGTGCAAAACGGCTTTCCGCCGGCGCGCGCGATGCGCCTGACCCTGGATGAGACCGGCACCCGCGTCCAGCATGCTCAAGCCCTGGATGCGGCCAAGCCGGAGTTCGCGCTGCCGACGCAGGGCGTCGTGGTCGGCGACGATTTCTGGTTCATCGCCAACTCGCAGCGCGGCCAGTACGACGCCTATGGCCTGCCCAAGGACGCGGCCAAGCTCAAGCCGGTGCACATCTACCGCAGCGACCTGAAGTTCGCCGCCGACAGCGGCAAGGACGGCCAGGGCGGCAAGGTCGCGCCGATTTCCGCGCCGGCGCCGGTCAAGTAGTCGTCCGCATCAGCCGAACCGCTGCCGCCACTCGCGGCAGCGGCGGCGGGTCAGCGGACCGAAACGCAACTGGTCGAGCGTCGCCTCGACGGCCTCCATGTCCGGCGCGGCGCAAGCATAGGCGCCGGCCTCGACCGGCACCGGCGCGTCCAGCGCGATGCGGCTGAGCAGGCGAAACAGCAGCGCATCGTCGCGGCCCTTGCGCAGCTTTTCGGCGATCTGCGCGGCGCCGCGCAGGCGCAGGAACGGTACCTCTTCGACGCGTTCGATCAGGGCATCGAGCGAACCGAAATGCCCGATCAGGGTTGCCGCGGTCTTCGGGCCGATGCCGTGGATGCCGGGAATGTTGTCGACGGCGTCGCCGGTCAGGGCCAGGTAGTCGGCGAACTGATCGGGGCGGATGCCGTACTTGCGCTTGACTGCGGCGACGTCGGTCTTTTCCTTGCGCGTCGGGTCGTAGATCAGATCGTGTTCGCCGACGAGCTGCGAGAAGTCCTTGTCGCCCGTCACCAGCACGCCGCGGAAACCCTGCGCGCGCAGCACGTGCAGGGCGCTGCCGACCAGGTCGTCGGCCTCGTATTCGCCGTCGACCAGGACGCGCAACCCGAGTGCCGCGCACAGCCGCTTGCAGTAGTCGAACTGGGCCGCGAGATCCTCCGGCGGCAGTTCGCGGTTGGCCTTGTAGGGCGGATACAGGCGATTGCGGAACGAGGTGGTCAGCGATTCGTCGAAGCACACCGCGACATGGCCGGGCTGTTCCTCGTGCAACAGGCTCATCAGCGTGTTCAGGAAACCGAAGACCGCATGCACCGGCCGTTGCTCGACGTCGGTGAATTCCGACGCGACCGAGAAGTAGGCGCGGAACACGTAGATGCTGGCGTCGATCAGGTGGACCGCGGGTTTCGGGTTCATGGCTGCCACTCGCGGTACTTGTCGTCGAAGCCCGGGCGCGGGCGTTCCGGCGCGTCGCCGTCGCGGGTGCCGATGTGGATGAAGGCGATGGCGTGTTCGTCCGTCGCCAGGCCGAACTGCGCGGCGGCCTCGCGGTCGTAGGCCGGCCAGCCGGTGATCCATTGTGCGCCGAAGCCGAGCGCCTGCGCCCCGAGCAACAGGTTGTGGGCGACGCAGCCGGCCGACAGCAGTTGTTCCTGCACCGGGATCTTGTGGCCTTCCATCAGGCGGGCGACGACGACCAGGCAGAGCGGCGCGCGGTCGAAGCGCGAGCGGTCCTTGTCCAGCGCCTCCGCACTCGCGGCCGGCTCGCGGCCGGCGGCGATCGCCGCGAGGCGCTCGCCGAGCACGCGGCCGGCCTCGCGGCGCACGCCGATGATTCGGAACGGGGCCAGCTTGCCGTGGTCGGGCACACGCAAGGCGGCCTCGACCAGGGCGCGCAGTTGCGCCGCGTCGGGGCCGGGGTCGCGCAGTTGGCGCGACGGATGGGAGCGGCGTTGCAGCAGCAGGTCGAGCGGATTCATGGCGGTCGGGCATCAGCAGAGAACGAATCGGGTCCGCAGTGTAGCGACGCCGCCTCCCGCTTCGCCCGCGCATCGGCTAGCATCGGCCGGTCCCATCCACGGACCGGGGAAACTGCATGGCTGTCACCGTTGCCACGCTGCGCGAGACCGCAGCGAACGAGCGGCGCGTCGCACTGACGCCCGAAGTCGCGAAGAAGCTCAAGGCGCTCGGCGCCGAGGTGCGCATCGAGGCCGGGGCCGGCATCGACGCCGCGATGCCCGACGACCTGTTCAAGGACGCCCAGACCGTCGCCTCGGCGAACGACCTGCTCGCGAAGGCCGATGTCGTGCTCGCGGTGCAGCCGCCGGAGAACGCCCGCATCGCGAAGATGAAGGAAGGCGCGGTGCTGATCTCGATGCTGCAGCCGCATGCCTCGCCCGAGCGCGTGACGCTGCTGCGCGCCCGCAAGATCC
>CALMWD010000062.1 GCA_937873105.1 uncultured Rhodanobacteraceae bacterium | reverse complement strand
GTGCGCGGCAACGGCAAGATCATCCAGGAACTCGAAGGCGTGTTCCGCGGCGCCGGCTGGAACGTGCTCAAGGTGGTCTGGGGCAGCCACTGGGATGCGCTGCTGCAACGCGATCCGAACGGCGTGCTGCGCAAGCTGATGAACGAGACGGTCGACGGCGAGTACCAGAATTACAAGGCCTTCGGCGGCGCCTACACGCGCGAGCATTTCTTCGGCAAGTATCCGGAGACCAAGGCCCTGGTCGCGAATCTCAGCGACGACGACATCTGGCACCTCAATCGCGGCGGCCATGATCCGCACAAGATCTATGCCGCCTACCACGTCGCGTCGACGCAGAAGGGCATGCCGACCGTGATCCTGGCCAAGACCGTCAAGGGTTACGGCATGGGCGAGGCCGGCGAGGCGCAGAACATCACGCACCAGCAGAAGAAGATGGACACCGATTCCATCCGCCACTTCCGCGACCGCTTCAAGCTGCCGATCAAGGACGAGGACCTGGAGTCGGTGCCGTTCTACCATCCGGGCGAAAACTCGCCGGAAGTGCAGTACATGAAGGCGCGCCGCGCCGCGCTCGGCGGATCGTTGCCGCAGCGCCGGCGCAAGGCCGACGAATCGCTGCCGGTGCCGGAACTGGCCACGTTCGAGCGTTTGCTGAAGTCCTCGGGCGAGCGCGAGATCTCGACCACGATGGCCTTCGTGCAGGCGCTGAACATGGTGCTGCGCGACAAGACCGTGGGCCCGCGCGTAGTACCGATCGTCGCCGACGAAGCGCGCACCTTCGGCATGGAAGGCCTGTTCCGCCAGATCGGCATCTATGCGCCGTTTGGCCAGCTTTACAAGCCGGTCGATGCCGACCAGCTCATGTACTACCGCGAAGACGCCGCAGGCCAGGTGCTGCAGGAAGGCATCACCGAAGCCGGCGCGATGTGCTCTTGGCTGGCCGCGGCGACCAGCTACAGCACCAACAACCTGCCGATGCTGCCGTTCTTCATCTTCTATTCGATGTTCGGCATGCAGCGCGTCGGCGACCTGGCCTGGCTCGCCGGCGACATGCGTGCCCGCGGCTTCCTGCTCGGCGCGACCAGCGGTCGCACCACGCTGAACGGCGAAGGCCTGCAGCACGAGGACGGTCATTCGCACCTGCTCGCGTCGGCCATTCCGAACTGCCGCAGCTACGATCCGACCTTCGCCTTCGAGGTCGCGGTGATCCTGCAGGACGGCATGCGCCGCATGCTGACCGAACAGGAGGATTGCTACTACTACATCACCCTGATGAACGAGAACTACGCGCATCCGGAAATGCCGGAGGGCGCGGCCGAAGGCGTGATCCGCGGCATGTATCGGCTGAAGGACGCGGGCAAGGCGAAGAAGAACGAGTTGCGCGTGCAGCTGATGGGCTCGGGCACGATCCTGCGCGAAGTCATCGCCGCCGCCGAATTGCTGGAGAAGGACTTCGGCGTGAAGTCGGACATCCACAGTTGCCCGAGCTTCAACGAACTGCGCCGCGACGGCGCCGACGTCGAGCGCTGGAACCGCCTGCATCCGGAATCCGAGCCGCGCAAGGCCTGGGTCACCGCGCAACTCGAAGGCCGCGACGGCCCGGCCATCGCCGCCACCGACTACGTGCGCCAGTACGCCGACCAGGTGCGCGCCTACCTGCCCAAGGGCATGGCCTACACCGTGCTCGGCACCGACGGCTTCGGCCGCTCCGACACCCGCGCCAACCTGCGCCGCTTCTTCGAAGTCGACCGCCACTGGATCGCGCACGCCGCGGTTTCGGCACTCGCCGACGAAGGCAAGCTCAAGCGTGCGGACGTCGCCAAGGCCATCCAGCTCTACGGCCTCGATGTCGACAAGGCGAATCCGATGACGGTGTGATCGGTCAACGGGCACCGCGCCGCCTGTAAGCGGTGCGGCTTACTCGAAGTCGTTCTTGAACAGGTCGTCTGGACAGAACGCGAACTGCGCCGTGCCGGGCAGGTCGACATCGTTCATGATGTAGCCGGCCGATTGCTGGAGCACCTCGCCCGTGGTGGCGGTGATGCGGACGTTGATCGGCTCCACGGCGGGCCCTCCCGGCGTGTAGATGAAATGGTTGTCGCCGCCGCGGGTCATC
>CALMWD010000061.1 GCA_937873105.1 uncultured Rhodanobacteraceae bacterium | reverse complement strand
CGGCGGTTCCTTGGTGATCGTCACGTCGTGCACGTGCGATTCGCGCATGCCGGCATGGGTGACGCGCACGAACTGCGGCTTGCTGCGCATCTCGGCGATCGAGGCGCAGCCGACGTAGCCCATCGAGGCGCGCAGGCCGCCGGCCAGCTGGTGCACGATGTTGCGCAGCGGGCCGCGATAAGGGACGCGCCCCTCGATGCCTTCCGGGACCAGCTTGTCGGCGTCCGAGGCGTCCTGGAAATAACGATCCTTGCTGCCCTGCTGCATCGCGCCGAGCGAACCCATGCCGCGGTAACTCTTGTAGGAACGGCCCTGGAACAATTCGACTTCGCCGGGCGCTTCCTCGGTGCCGGCGAACAGGCCGCCGATCATCACCGCGCCGGCGCCGGCGGCGATGGCCTTGCCGATGTCGCCGGAATAGCGGATGCCGCCGTCGGCGATCAGCGGAATGCGGTCCTTCAGCGCCGAGGCGACCAGATCGATCGCGGTGATCTGCGGCACGCCGACGCCGGCGACGATGCGCGTGGTGCAGATCGAACCGGGGCCGATGCCGACCTTGACCGCGTCGGCGCCGCAATCGGCGAGCGCGATCGCGGCTTCGCCGGTGACGATGTTGCCGCCGATCACGCACAGCCCCGGGAACTGCTTCTTCACCCAGCGCACGCGGTCGAGCACGCCCTGGGAATGGCCGTGCGCGGTATCGACGACGATCACGTCGACGCCGGCCTCGACCAGTGCGGCGACGCGCTGTTCGGTGTCGCCCGCGGTGCCGACCGCGGCGCCGACGACCAGGCGTTCCGCCGAATCCTTGGCCGCGTTCGGATTGTCGCGTGCCTTCTGGATGTCCTTGACCGTGACCAGGCCGCGCAGCTTGAACTGCTCGTTCACGACCAGCACCTTCTCGATGCGGTGCGTGTGCATCAGTTGCAGGACTTCGTCGTCACTGACGCCTTCGCGCACGGTCACCAGGCGATCCTGCGCGGTCATGATGCGACTGACGGGCTCGTCCAGCCGGGTCTCGAAGCGCAGGTCGCGACTGGTCACGATGCCGACCAGATGCCCGCCCTCGACCACCGGAACGCCGGAGATGTTGCGCGCGCGGGTCAGGCTGAGCACGTCGCGGATGCTGGTCTCCGGCGAGACCGTGATCGGGTCGCGGATCACGCCGGCCTCGAACTTCTTGACCAGGGCGACTTCGGCCGCCTGCTGCTCGACCGACATGTTCTTGTGGACGATGCCAAGGCCGCCCATCTGCGCCATCGCGATGGCGAGCCGGCCTTCGGTGACCGTATCCATCGCGGCCGCGATGATCGGCAGGTTCAGCAGCAGGTTGGGACCGAGGCGCGTCGTCAGGTTCACGTCGCGAGGCAGGACCGTGGAATGGGCGGGGACGAGGGAAACGTCGTCGAAGGTCAGGGCTTCGGCCAGGATGCGCATGGTCACTCCCGATGAGGATCGCCCATTTTATCGCTTCGCCCGCCCCGGCGCGTCCGCCGCC
>CALMWD010000060.1 GCA_937873105.1 uncultured Rhodanobacteraceae bacterium | reverse complement strand
CGAGACCTGGCGCGCGAATCCGGCACTGGCGCCGCTTGCACGCGAGCACCAGTCGCTGCCAGCGCTGGTCGCCGAGACCGCTGTCGCCAGCGTGCTGATGCGACTGCGCACCGCGCCCGCCCTGCTCGTCGTCGGCACCGCCTTGCTGATGGTCGGCAATGCCGTGTACCTGTTGCAGCATCCGGCGCAGGCGCTGATCGAAGACACGCCATTGGATGCGACCGCAGCCGGCGACCTGTTGCGCTATCGCGTCATCGTGCGCGCGCCGAATGCCGACGAGCGCACGCTGCACCACAGCGATGGCAAGGCCTGGGTCGAGCTCGGCGTGCGCTGGCAGGACGACGCCGGCACCGCGCACGAACAATGGTGGCGCAGCAGCGAAGACGTCGACCTGCGGTCGCTGCCCGAGCTGCGTTTGTGGCCTCTGGCACGTTCGATCGGCCTGCCTTGGCTCGAGTTCCAGACTCCCGAAGAGGCGGCGCCGGCCTGGCGCAATGCCCGGGGACAACTCGACTGGACCGAGATCGACGCGCGCCCGAGCGGCGACGACGAGATGCTCAAGACGCAACGCGATCTCGTGCGCTTCGCCGA
The DNA here is from genome assembly GCA_937873105.1 of uncultured Rhodanobacteraceae bacterium. Lineage (GTDB taxonomy): Bacteria > Pseudomonadota > Gammaproteobacteria > Xanthomonadales > Ahniellaceae > JADKHK01. The sequence goes on along the minus strand of CALMWD010000060.1, from coordinate 1,306 downwards.
CCAGCCGCTGAAGAACCTTGCGCTGCTGCATTTCGCGATCGCGCCGGACTGGACGATCGCGTATCGGCGCGGCGACCCGTCTTCGGCGATGCTGAAGCGCTGGGTCGATGCCGAACGGCAGGCGCATCGCGAGGTGCCGCTGGCAGCGCTGATTTCGCTGCTGGTCACCGGCGGCTTCGTGGCGGTCATCGCCGGTGCCCGCTGGCTGTTCGGCGATCGCGTCGGACTCGGCGCGGCGCTGATGCTTAGCCTGGTCGCGACCGCGCCTTGGTGGGCGGCACGGTCATCGCGGATTCCAGGCTGGCTCGGCCTCGACGACAATCTCGCCGCGTCGATCGTCGCGCTGTTTCGCACCACGGCGCCGCTGTCGGCCCGGCAACACGAATACCTGGTGCCGCTCGCCGCACCGACGCCGGAGCGCCCCGACTTGCTGCTGCGCTGGACCACCGAACACGCACGCGCCGCGGCACTGCTGCCACCCCTCGGACTGGCCGGCCCGGAGCTCGCCGCCGACGACGTCGATCTGGCCGGCAAGGACCACGAGGCCGCGCTGAGCGCCGCGATCGCCGCGATCCTGGCGCCGATGCATCGGCGCATCCTCGCCTGGCGTGACGACGAACTGATCGCCTTTCTCAAGCCTTTGCATGACGGTCGCCATGACCGCTTCAACGCCATTCTCATCGTCATGCCCGACTGCGAGCTGGCGGCGCAGCGCGAACGCGCGCCGAACACGCGCGAATGGATCACGGCGGTGCTGCGGCCGGATTGCCCTTCCTCGCCCTGACCATCCCCCTCGATCGCCGATGCAAGGGAAGGCACGTGCGGTTTCGCTGCAGGATTCCGCAGCACGAGACTTCAGGTCGATGGCGCCGCGATCTCGCGCTTGGGTCCGGCGTAGGCATCGAACACGGAGCGATGTCCGTGCAGCGACATCGGGCCGTCGCGCAGGTAGTAGTCGCGCACCCAGGCGAGCAGGAACACGAGCTTTTGATCCTGTTCCGCCTTGCTCGCGTACTTGTGCGGCTCCCAGGGACGTGCGCGGCAATGCGCGATGCAGGTGGCCTCGCCCGGATTCAGCAACACCAGTTCGGGGCCATGGATCAGCGCTGCGGCGACAAGATCGCCATAGCAGCCCTCGATGATCCAGCCTGGCTGGGCGCAGAATGCATGCAGGTCGGCGAGCGCCGCCTCGCGATCACGCAGGACCGCGATCTGCCCCGGCACCCAATGGATCGTATCGAGGTCGAGCACCGGCAGGCCGGCATCGCGCGCCCAGCGCTGCGCGAGCGTCGACTTGCCGCAGCCG
>CALMWD010000059.1 GCA_937873105.1 uncultured Rhodanobacteraceae bacterium | reverse complement strand
GGCAACGACGCCCTGGTGCAGTCGCTGCTGGTGCGCGGTGCCTCGGCCCTGGCCCAGGACGAACTCGGCAACACGCCCCTGCACGCCGCCGCGCAATTCGCCTTCGCAGCCGACGACGCCGCCGGATCGGCGCGCATGTTCGACCGCCTGCTCGACGCCGGCGCACCGATCGACGCCCCGAACCGCGACGGCCAGACCCCGCTGCTGCTGTTGCTCGGCGCCGCCGCCGCGACCGGCACCCGCTCGCCCAATCGCGAGCTCGGCGAACTGGTCGGCCGCCTGATCCACCGCGGCGCCGACCTCGATCTTCAGGACCGTCGCGGCGTCTCGGTGCTGCATGCCGCCGCGATGCACGGCATGCGCGACATCGCCGAACGCCTGCTCAAGGCCGGCGCCGACCCGCGCCGTCGCGACGGACTCGCCCGCAGCGCCCACGAAGTTGCGGTCCTGCTCGGCTTCGTCGACCTCGCCGCCCTGCTCAAGCGCGACTGATGGCCTCGACGCACACTCGGCTATGCTGTGCACCGCGGACTGAGGTTGCCATGTACGGACGTTTGCATGCCATTGCATGGCTCGCGCTTGCCGGCCCCGTTTTGAGCGCGCCATTGCAGTTCTCCGCAGACATTGCGCTCCGCGTCGGCACGACCTCCGCACCCGACCACAGCATCCTTCTCGACGACGGGACCGACCTGATCGGATTCATCGTGCCGTCATCGTTGCCGGATGGCGTAAACCTTGATGCGCTCGATATTCGCAACGACGATACCGTGCTGTTCTCACTGGACAAGGCCTGTCTGGTCGGCGGCGTCTATGCCGAACCTGGCGACGTCGTCGCCTGCCGGTACGCGAGCTGCGCGCTCGCTTTCGATGCCAGCACTCTGGCGCTACCCCCGCTCATCGATGTGGACGCCGTCGCCACTCGCAACGGCCGTCTGGTGGTGTCGTTCACGCGGGGCGTCAGGTATGCACCCGTCGGCTACATTTCGGCGCGAGATGCGATCGAGTTCAACGGCGGCAACGTCAGCGCCATTGTCTTTGATGGCGACAACAACGGCGTGCCCGCCAATGCAAACCTCGACGCCCTGCATGTACTTCCGAATGGCCGCCTGCTGCTGTCCTTCGATCGCACCCTGTCGCTCGGCAGCGTGACCGCGTTCGACCACGATGTCGTCGAGTTCGACCCGGCCAACTCGCAATTCAACGTGGCGCGCGCACTGGGCAGCGGCAATCCGGCCTGGTGGCCGGCCGATCTCGATGCGATCAGCGGCGCTGCCGTCGCCGATCGTCTGTTCCGCGATGGATTCGAATGAGGAGCTCGACCATGCGACCGATCCCCTTCCTTTTGCTTGCCCTGATCGCTGCCAGCGGGCCAGCGCGCGCCGAAGGCGAGTTCGAAATCGACCAGGCCTGCGTGGCAGTCGGCTGCTTTCCGGGGGATGGTCCCGGCTTCCCGATCACGCTGGTTCACAGCGGGGCCTACCGCCTGACCTCGAACATCCGCGTCACGGGCGGCCTCACGGTGAATGGCATCGAGATCTCGGCGACCCAGGTCGATCTGGATCTCGGCGGATTCGCGGTGCAAGGGGGCGGCCAATGCCAGCTCAATCCGGATCTGGAGTGTCTTGGCACCGACGCCGGTCGCGGCATCGTACAGAATGGTCTTGGCACATTGCTCCGGATCCATGACGGTACTGTCTCCGGCATGGGCACCGCCGGCATCATCGCGTTCGCACTGACGCCCGGCTCCTCGTTCGAAAATCTCAGCATTCTCGACAATGCCGGCGGGCTACCGTTCGTGGTCAGCGATGCCGGTGGCCAGGTCACGGTGCAGATGCGCGCGATCCGCTGTGTCCGCAACGAAGGCAACTGCGGCATCTTCAACAACGGCGCTCGTCTGCAGGTCAGCGACAGCGTGTTTTCGGAGAACGAGTCCGGCCTGATCGTCGGTCATGGCAGCGTCGTCACCGACTGCATGTTCGCGCGAAACATCGGTTTTGGCTTGAGCGGAAGCGATGGCGGCACGCAGGTGGCCATCGGGCGCAACTACTTCAGCGGCAACAACGGCGGCGATGCATCTCCCCAATTCAGCATCGGCCAGACACGCGACATGGGTCAGAATGTCTGCGGCGATGGCAGCTGCCCCTGAGTCTTAGGATTCACTTGCCGTTTCCGCCTTCGACTCGCGCTCGTCGGCCTCGAACAGCTGCTGCAGTTCGGCGAGCGCGTCGCGCGAACTCTGGATCAGCTGCGCCTCGTCGTCGCGGATCTGGAACTGCGCGCGCAGCATCGCTTCGTCGTGGGCGCGGAAACGCTCGACGCGGCGCTCGGCCACGGCGCCGTCGATGCCGAGCGCGTCCAGCGTGTGGCGCGCGACCGCGAGGCTGGACAGGTAGGTCTCGCGCACCACGGTCTTGATGTCGGACTCCCACAACGCGAACACGTGCTGGCGGTTGCGGGCGCGCGCGACGATGCGCACGTGCGGGTAGGTGCGGCGCACCAGCTTGGCGATGCGCACGCTCTCGACCGGATCGTCCATGGCCAGCACGAACACGTCGGCCTGGTCGACGCGGGCCGCGCGCAGGGTGTCGGGGCGGCCGGGATCGCCGTAATAGATCATGTTGCCGAAGCGCCGCGACAGGTCGACCTGTTCGACGCTGTGCTCCAGCGCGGTGAACGGAATGCGGCTGGCGCGCAGCACGCGGCCGACGATCTGGCCGACGCGGCCGAAACCGGCGATCACCACCCGCGGCGCCTCCTGCTGCGGCAGGTCGTCGTAGGGCCGTTGCTGCTTGCGTTCCCAGCGCTTCGCGACGGCGTCGGCAGCGATCACCAGCAGCGGCTTCGCCGCCATCGACAGCACGATGCTCGCGGCGAGCAGATCGCGCACGGCGGCCGGCAACACCCCGACGCTGAAGCCGAGCGTGAGCAGCACGAAGGCGAACTCGCCGCCCTGGGAGATCACCGCGGCCATGCGGATCGCATCCGGCGCGTCGAGGCCGCCGGCATAACGTCCGACCGCGTACAGCACGAGCGCCTTCAGCGCGACCAGCAGGGCGACGCCGAGCAGCACCTGGCCGAGCATCGACACCACCAGGGTCCAGTCCACGCCCATGCCGACCGACAGGAAGAACAGGCCGAGCAACAGGCCCTTGAACGGCTCCAGATGCGATTCGATCTCGTGGCGGTATTCGGAGTCGGCCAGCACGATGCCGCCGAGGAAGGCCCCGAGCGCCATCGACAGGCCGGCGAAGCCGGTGATCCAGGCGGTGCCGAGCGCCACCACCAGGGTCGTCGCCGTGAAGGTTTCGACGCTGCCGCTCTTCGCGGCCATGCGGAACAGCGGGCGCACCACGTAGCGGCCGAGCAGGACCACGGCGACCACGCTGCCCAGGGCCTTGACGACCCCGACCAGCGAGAAACCGCTGCCGCCGACCCCATCGAGGGCCAGCAGCGGGATCAGGGTCAGGGCCGGGATCGCGGCCAGGTCCTGCAGCAGCAGGATGGCCAGGGCGACGCGTCCGCGCTGCAGGCCGAGGGTCTTGCGTTCGGCCATCAGCTGCACGCCGATCGCGGTCGAGCTCAGCGCCAGCGCGCCGCCGATGATGACCGCCACCTGCCAGCGCTGCCCGAAGGCCAGGGCCAGCGCCGCGAACAGCACGGCGGTCGCGACGAACTGCAGGCTGCCCAGGCCGAACACGGCGCGGCGCATCAGCCACAGGCGCGCCGGCGAGAGCTCCATGCCCACCACGAACATCAGCAGGACCACGCCGAGTTCGGCCACCGCCAGCTGCTGCTCGCCGCTGTCGACGAAGCCGAGTGCATGCGGTCCGATCACGGCGCCCGCGCACAGGTAGGCCAGCACCGCGCCGAGGCGGAAACGCGTGAACAGGGGCACCGCGACGACGGCGGAGATCAACAGGATCAGCGCCTGTTCCAGCCAGTGCATGCCATGCATCGGTTCATCCGTCCTGAAGTCGTCGTGGCCGCATCATCGCATCGCCGCGACCGGGCGGAAACGAAAAGGGCAGCCGAAGCTGCCCTCTCGAGTGCCTGCGTGGCGCACTCAGCGGAAGCGGAACAGGCCGACGCCCGAGGCGCTGGTGTAGCTGTCGCGGTCGCGGCGGCGGCGCATGCGGTCCTGCAGTTCCTGGCGGCGATCTTCCATCCACTCGGCGCGATTCAGCGTGTTCGGGTCGAGGCCGCGCTCCTCGGCTTCGTGCTTGCGGAACGAGCAGAAGTCTTCGTACGCCTCGACCTCGTGCTTCAGCTCGCGCACGCAGAGCTCGATCATGATGGCGTCGTCGAGGTAGCCGACCACCGGCACGTTGTCCGGGATCACGTCCTTCGGATCGGCGAAGTAGGTCAGCGCGGTCAGCACGCGGCCCTTGTCCTCCTCCGGCAGGCCCCAGCCCTCGTCGTGGACCATGTTGATCAGCGCGTCCAGCTTGGCCAGGCGTTCGGTGATGAACTCCGGCGCATGGCTGGCGTGCGCATCGGCGAGCAGCTTGCTGGCGGCATCGGTGATTTCCCGCGACGACTTGCTGCCGGCGGTCTGGTGCGCGCGCTTCAGCACTTCCTGGAAATGGTCCAGATCGTTGTCCGACAGCTCGATGTTGATCGACAAACCCATGGCAAACCCTCGCGAGGAAACCGCCGCAGACTAGCCAGCGGCCCGGGCAGCGTCAATTGCGGGACGATGGCCCTAGAGGATCGGCGACAGGCCGACGCCGAAAGCGGTAAGGATGCGGGTGTAGATGCCCTTGGGCGCAAGGTCGACCTCGGGGAAGTCGCCGACGCGCACGTAGCAGGTCAGGAAGTCCGGATGGCCGGGCGGCACCGGTGCGCATTCCGGGCGCAGTTCGTAGCTGGTGGCATAGCGCCAGGGCCAGAGGTCGAACACCGGCAAGCGCTCGGACACGAATTCGATGCTCTGGTTGATCGGGGTCAGCAGGCCGCGGTCCGGCTTCTTCGCGACCACCCAGCTCTGGTCGGGGCCGATGTCGTGGCGGATGGCGCGCTTCAGCGCCGCGGCGAAGCCGGCGTCGCGCACGATCACGCCGTTCTCGCTGTTCAGGCCCTCGGAGCGCGGGTCGAAGTTGTGCGAACCGATCAGGCCGATGGCGTCGTCGACGACCATCGACTTGGCATGCAGGCCGCGGCGCACGGTGTCGCGCCGCAGCGGCACCGCCTTGCGGGTGCGGATCTTCAGCGCCGAACGCACCATGCCGGGCGGCTTGCCGGCCTCGATCGCGGCCTCGCTGCGGCCCGGATAGGGCTTGAACTCGTGGATCTCGAAGCCGAGGTGTTCGAGGTAGTAGCGGCGGCGCTTGTGCGAGATCGCGTAGACCGGGAAGGCGTCGGTGGCGGCCAGGCTGTTGGTCGAGACGATTACGCGCAGGTCGGGATGCTCGCGTCGCAGGGTCAGGAACGCCTTGCGCGCCGGCTTCGACAGCACCAGGTAGGGCGTCTGCAGCACGATCTCGCGTTCGGCGTCGGTGACGATGCGCGCGATCAGGGCGGTCAGGTCCTCGTGTTCCGCGCGTTCGGACACGTTCGGCTTGTCCGGCGGGTCGGAGAAGTATTCGACGCCGTCGACCGCGAGCGCGCGGTCGAGCAGGGCGCGCTGCAGGTAGCCGCGGTCCTCGGCCAGGGCCTGCACGCGCAGCAGGCGCTCGGCGTGGTCGAGCTTGGGCGCGGGCAGCGGCGCGGGCCTGCGGCCGGCCTCGACGATGCGTCGCGCCACGTCCTTGAGCTGGGCCAGCGGCACCGTCTTCGGATGCGTCCAGAAGCGCTCGAACGAGGCCTGCATGGCGCGACCGACGGCGCCGTACACCAGCAGGTCGCGGTCGTAGTAGTTGTACGCGTCGCCGAAGTCGAAGTAGCGCTCTTCGATGTTGCGTCCGCCGACGATGCCGAAGCGGCCGTCGACCAGCAGCAGCTTGTTGTGGCTGCGCTGGTTGAAGCGCAGGAAGCAGCAGACGATGCCGGCCGCGAACTCGAGCGGCGCGGTGCGCGCCTCGTTGAAGGTCGGGTTGTACAGGCGGAACTCGAAGTTGGCGTGCTCGCGCGCCAGTCGCGCCAGGAAACGGCGGTTCTCGATCGAGAACAATTGGTCGCTGAGCACGCGCACGCGCACCCCGCGGCGCGCCGCCGCCAGCAGTTCGCCCAGCACGAACACGCCGACGTCGTCGTCGGCGAAGATGAAGGTCTGCAGCTCGATCGTTTCGCGCGCGGCGCGGATCAGGTGGATGCGCGCCACCAGGGCGGCCTCGGCGTCGTTGAGCAGGATCGCGCCGTGGCGGCCGTCCGCGGTGCGCGTGGCGGCATCGGCGACCAGCGGCGATTCGATCGCGCAACGGTCGATGCGGCTGCAGGTCGTTTCCAGCGGCCGCGTCTGCTCGACCAGGTCCTCGGCCGCGCGGATCAGTTGCCGATGGTCGGCACAGCCGGCCAGGAACATCGACAGCACGAGCAACATCGCTCCCGCGGGGGCGAATCTCGTTCGCACGCTGGTCGGGAGAGCGTGCGAATGAGATTCGCACCCACGAAAAGTTGCCATGCGCCAGCGCGGCAGGCGCATCATGGCGCCGCCACCAGCCGCAGGTCGAGCTCGATGCGGATGCGGTCGCCCAGGGTGAGCCGTCGCGTGCGCATGCCGAAGGCGCGCCGCGACAGCTCGCCGCGGGCACGCACGCGGCAGGTCTCGACGCCGTCGACGCAGTCGCTGGCGAGCAGCACGAAGCGGGTCTCGCGTTCGCGTCCGCGCACCTGCAGGGCGCCGGCGATCTCGCCGCCCTCGCGCAGCCGCTCGTGCGCAATGCCCTCGGCCCGGAAATGCAGCTGCGGATGCCGCGCCGCCCAGAAGAACTCCGGCGACAGCGCCCAGTCGCGATAGCCCTCGCGATTCATGCGCAACGCGGCCAGCGGCACGCGCACGTCGATGGTCGCGCCCGCGTCGGCGAAGGAGACCGTGCCTTCGGCGCGCGCTTCGCCATGCACCGGCCACCAGCCCAGCGCATGCAACTGGAAATGCACGCGCGAGGCCTCGGCATCGAGCCGATAGGCGGAAGCGGCCGCCGCCGGCAGCGCCGTCCAGAGCAGCAAGGCGGCGGCGAGCACGCGCATGCTCGGTCGATCAGGGCGCCCAGAACGCGCGCAGCCGGCCCTGTCCCGGTTCCACCAGGCCGTCCGGCACGTCGATCACCGCCAGCGCCGCGGTCGGCATGCCGCGGTGCGCCTGCGAGCGACCGTCGACCAGCAGGGCCACCAGTTCCTCGACGCCCGGGTTGTGTCCGACCAGCAGCACCGTCTCGGTCGGGCCGGTGGCGTTGAACACGTCGAGCAGGTTGCCCGGCGTGGCCTCGTAGATGCGCGCGTTGAAGCCGACCGTATCGCCGAGGCGTTCGGCGACGATCTGCGCGGTGGCCTCGGCCCGCGCCGCGGGCGAGGACACGATGCGCGGCACGCGACCATCCAGCATCGCGGCCAGCGCATCGGCCGCGCGTTGCGCCTCGGTGCGACCGCGTTCCGTGAGTTCGCGCGAGAAGTCGGTGCCGTCCGCACTCTGCGCTTCGGCGTGGGCGTGACGCAGGACGATCCAGTGTCGAATCATGGGTTCGGGCTCAGTGGCGGGGTGATCATCTGCATCGGGAACGCGGTGCGGCTCCAGCCGCCGCCGAACCCGGTCGGCCAGGTGAAGTTGATGCCGAACGTGCCCGAGGTCTGCGACGCGTAGCTGCGCGAGACCGTGCCCACGACCTGCGTTTCCGCCGCCAGGTTCGGGAAGAACGGACAGGTCGGACAATGCACGTGGGAAACGACATGCGTTTGCGTCGTGGTGGTGTTGGTCGATTCGGCGATGGTCCAGCGCGGCTCGTCCCGATCGTCGTAGAGATAGGCCAGCATGCCCGTGGAGGGCTGGCCGGCGACGCGATGCTCGTCCACCACCAGGCCCCAGCCCGACTCGTTCGCGTTGGCCCAGCCGCCGGTGTGGTTCGGTGTCGGCAGGTCGCCGGTCGCGTAGACGCGCGACTGCTTTTCGCCGCCCCAGGCGCCATCGAGATGCCAGACGTTGACGAAGGCCGCGTCGTCGTCGCCGCGGCTGTACCAGGCCGTGCCACGCAGGCTCGACGCGACCGTGAACGGCATGTCGCCGCTGCGCGTGAACTTGCGGATCTCGGTCGTGGCCTGGCTGAACGCCGGGTCCCAGGGACCGACGTTCAGGTACCAGGTCGGGCTGCGGTCGGGCTTGCCGGTGAACCAGGCAGCGCTGAAGGTGCCGCCGATGCTGAAGATGTTCTGGCCGTTGCCGGGACGGGCGGCATTGAAGTAGACGCCGCCCGCCGGCAGTGCGCCGAAGCCCGGCAGCTGGGCCGCGCACTGCGTCGCCACCTGGCAGTTGCCGCTGGCCGGCAGGGCCACGTCCAGCACCTTGGCAGGCGCGAAACTGTAGACATGGTCGTCGACGCCGCCCAGGAAGCTGACCACGGCGCGCGTGCCGCATTGCGCCGCCGGGTCGACATAGGCTTTCACGGTCAGATCGCGATGGCCGGCCGCGGCGAGGTCGCCGAGGGCGGCCGCGCCCGAGACCACGTGCAGCTTGGCCTCGGCCAGGCCCGAGGGCAAGGCGGTCGGATGGAAGAAGCAGAACGCCGTGCCCGCCGGGGCGACATTCGACCCGCCGCAGCGATAGTCGAAGCGGACCGATTCGTCCGGGCTCTGCAGGCCGATGGCCGCACTGGCACCGCTGTCGGGCAAGGCCGTGATGTACTGATGCACGATCTCGTAGCTCTGGTCGTACAGGATGGTCTGGAACACGGCATTGCCGGTCGCGCTGCCACTGCTGCTGTACTGGCCCATCTTGCGCCATTCGAACACGGTGCAGCCCTGCGTGGCGGCGCCGGCATCCGACGGGCGCGGGCAGGTATCGAAATGGCGATGCTTGAGGCTGCCGCCCGACTGGACGACCAGATCGTCATGCAAGGCCTGGATGCGCCCGTCGACGACGCCGGCATGGTCGTCGACGCCGCAGGCGCCGAAGTAGTCGTCGCCGCCGTCGGCAGTATTGGTCGACAGGTAGCCGTTGGTCGACATCAGCAGGCTGGTGATGTCGCGGTCGTAGAACTTGAACGGTGCGGCGCCGCCGATGGCCAGGTTGGCGACGTAACCTTCGTCGTTCGCGGTCGCGCTGCTGACGTGCGGTCCCAGGGTCGGGATCAGGGTCGCGGCGGCGCTCATGTCGATCGGCTGGTAACCGCAGGAGGCCGAAGCGGCGCTGCTCAGCGCGCGATAGCCGAACGCATCGCTGTCGCCGCCGCTGCCGCCGCCGGTGCCGGGCGCGGTGCCGCCGGCGAACACGGCGAAGCCGTCATTGGTCGCGTCCTCGCCGCTGTTGGCGACGCGCACCGGCACGTTCCAGATTTCGCCGGGCTCGATGTTGGCGTCGCCGTCGCCGCAGGCCTGGCTGGCTTCGCCATTGGCGGCGGCGGACAGCTGCGGTCCGCGCACGTCGATGGCCAGGGACACGGGGCTGGCCGCGCAGCCGGTGGCGTCGGTCACGGTCAGGCTGGCCGTGGTGCTGCGGCGGTTCGGGTAGCGCACGGCGAGCTGGGTGTTGCCGGCGACATTGGCGATGCGGCGATCGACGATGCTGTCGCCGTCCACGTCCCAAGACAGCGTGTAGGGTCCGGTGCCGCCGGCGATGCCCGCCTGCAGCACGACGTCGTTGTCGGCGATCGGGTTCGCGGTGCCGAGGCTCAGCGTGACGTTCGGCTGCGTGCAGGCGGCCTTGCCGTCGATGGCGGTGGCGCCGGTGGCGGCCGGGTCCAGCCAGTCCTTGACGCGCGTCCCGGGCGTGCCGCCGCCGTCCCAGGCCACGTTGAGGCGGCCGTAGTAATCGTCGAAGTTGAACGAGCAGCTGGCCGCGCCGCCCGAGAGCACGCCGATCAGCCGCTTCTGCGGATTCATCAGCACCGAGCCCGACGATCCCTGCTCGGTGGTGCCGAGATCCCAGCCGGGCACGTGCCAGTGCTTGGAACCCGGCACGCCGGGCGGGTCGATGTCGGTGCTGTCGAGCGGGTTGTTCTCGAAGCTGATGCGCTTCTCGTGGCCGGACGGATGGTGGATGCCGACCGCCGAGGACGGCACGGTGGTGCCGCGATCCCAGCCCAGCCAGAACGGACTGGCCGCGGCCGGAATCTCGGTGAGGAGATCGAGCAGGGTGGTATCCGACGGCTCGAACGTGGAGATCAACACGGCCGCGCCGGTCTGGGTGATCGAATTGTTGACCGTGCTGATCGGCGTGCCGCTCTCGCTGCTGCCCGGCGTGCGGCAGGTCGGGTTTTCGTACTTCCAGTACAGCACCAGGGAATTGGCCGCCGATTGCGTGCTGACGCAATGGTTCGCGGTCATGAAGTAGCGCTTGTTGTCCTGCGCGGTGTTGTTGACCAGCTGGCCCGTACACAGGCCGCCGCTGACCGAATAACGCGCCACGGCATTGATCTGGTCGCGGTAGTTGTTGCCCTCGGGGCAGGCCACGTCGACGTTGCAGCTGCCCGACTTCGCGAACGGCGACTCGCCGCTTTCGATCGAACGATAGGCCTGCTGCACGCTCATGATGCCGAGCTGCAATTCGCCGCGCCGCGCCTTCGGCACCAGCACCTCGAGATAGGCGACGTCGCCCGGCACATAGGGCGTCCAGAACTCGCCGGAGCGGGGATTGTCGGCCGCCGTGTAGGGACCGCGCACGCGCTGGCCGCCCGCGTCGGTCAGCCAGACCTCGGCGCCTTCCGGCAGGTGGAAGGGCTTCAGCGCCAGGTCGATCGACACCGCGCCCGGCGCGTCGATGCGGGTGCGCCACAGGTCGAAGCCGGCATCGACCTCGGTCCAGCGGCCGACCGCGACCTTGCTGCGATCGACCAGGTTCACCGAGGCCTTGTGCATGATCGCGTAACGCAACGGCGCGCCCTTGTCGGCGACGGCGTCCTCGGCCAGCGCCTTCTCGGCGTTCAGCACCGGCGTCTGCAGGGCCTGGGCGCCCGGATCGATCGGCAGCTGGAAGCGCCGACTCGGCAATTCGGCCGCGGCGGCCAGCAGGGGAAAACTCAGGGTCGCGACGCACAGTCCGCGCAGGATGGGGTTCATGGGAGGCTCCCGACAACGAAGGCCCAAGCATACGACACCGGCGCGGGCCCGCCGTGACGCGGCGCACCGCCGTTCAGGCATGCTCCGCCTTCGACAAATGCGCGGTTTCCGGACACAGTAGCGGCCTTGCCCTGCCCGCCCGACCATGCCCGACCTCGACAACCTCGCCAGCCTGATCCGCGCCGGCCATCCCGTCATCGCCATCGACACCGCCGAGGAGGCGCGCGTCGTCGAGAGCTTCCGCCACGTCATCGGCAAGGTCTGGCGGCCGCTGTACAAGTGGAGCCTGACCGACGGCCTGCAACGGCTCGACATGACGCTCGACGAGCCGCCGCTGGCCGCGGTCGAGGCCACGGCCACGCTGCAGTTCATCAAGGAACAGCGCGAACGCGCCATCTTCCTGCTCTGCGACTTCCACGGCTACCTGCGCTACCCGATGACGATGCGCTTCGTGCGCGAGATCGTCGACCGCGTGAATGCCGCGGCGCACACCCTGGTCCTGATCGGCGTCGGCATCGAGATCCCGAAGGAGATCGAGGCGCATGCCGTGCGCGTCGACCTGAAGCTGCCCGACGAGGCGGCGCTCGGCAAGCTGGTGCGCGAGGCCGCGTTCGAATATTCGCGCGAACACGGCGGCAAGCGCGTCGAGATCGATCCGATCGCGCTCAGGACCATCGTCCGCAACCTGCTCGGGCTGAAGCTGCCGGACGCGCGCCGCATCGCGCGGCAGCTGGTGTTCCGCGACGGCGCCATCGGCATGAGCGACCTGCCCGAACTGGCGCGGCTGAAGTTCGACCTGCTGAACCGCGACGGCGTGCTGCATTTCGAATACGAGACCGCCGCCTTCGCCGATGTCGCCGGGCTGAACCGGCTCAAGCGCTGGGTCGAGCAGCGCCGCGCCATCTTCCTCGGCGAGCGCAAGGTCGAAGGCCTGGATCCGCCCAAGGGCCTGCTCCTGCTCGGCGTCCAGGGCTGCGGCAAGAGCCTGGCCGCCAAGGCCATCGCCGGTTCGTTCGGGGTACCGCTGGTGCGCCTCGACTTCGGCGCGCTGTACAACAAGTACCACGGCGAAACCGAGCGCAACCTGCGCGAGTCGCTGAAGAACGCCGAGGCGCTGGCGCCGTGCGTGCTGTGGTGCGACGAGATCGAGAAAGGCCTGGCCACGTCCGACAGCGACGATGGCGTGTCGCGGCGCGTGCTCGGCGCCCTGCTCACCTGGATGGCGGAACGCAGGCATCCGGTGTTCCTGGTCGCGACCGCGAACGACGTCTCGCGGCTGCCGCCGGAACTGCTGCGCAAGGGCCGCTTCGACGAGATCTTCTTCATCGACCTGCCCGGAACCGAGGCGCGCGACGCCATCTTTCGCGTGCACTTCGACAAGCGCAAGCTCGACCGCAACGATTTCGACCTCGACGCCCTGGTCGCGGCCAGCGACGGCTTCTCCGGCGCCGAGATCGAACAGGCCATCGTCGCCGCGCTCTATGCCGCCCATGCCGACGGCGTGCCGCTGCAGCAGCGCCACGTGCTCGCCGAACTGAAGGCGACGCGCCCGCTCTCGGTGCTGATGGCCGAGCCGGTGCAGCAGCTGCGCGACTGGGCGAAGACGCGGACGGTCAGCGCCGACTGATCAGCTGGCGTTCGCGGACAGGCCGTGCGCGGCCAGGATCGCCGCCGCCTGGCGATAGGCGATCGACGTCGCGTCGCCGCGGATCGTCATCCGGCCGCCGCGATAGTCCAGCTGCACGCCGCCCTCGAGTTCCGCCGATTCGTCGCGGCCCGGCGAAAGCAAGGCGCATTCGACGATGGACCAGAGCGGCGCGAAGCCGGCATGGTCGTACTGCATCGCCATCAGCGCGCACAGGTCGTGGTGCGTCAGGTAGCGCGCGTGCTCGGTGCGGATCGAGAAGGCCTCGTTGAGGAAGAGCGAAGTGGCGGAGTCGGCCAGGCCCTTCTCCTCGAAGTCGCGCTCCATCGCCGCGCCGACCTGCTCGGCGTCGTGGGCATGCCCGACCAGGACCAAGGGCACGAGCAGCAGCGGACTGCCGATCAGGCGCGGATCGGGGTCCAGCACCGGCGCGGCCATGCGCCCGGCCGAGGCGCCGAAACTGGTGATCGCCGGCATCCAGCCGCCGCGTTGCGCCTGCTGGTGCATGCGCGCGAGTTCGGCATGGATCGGCCAGCCCGGACGCAAGACCTGGGCGACGTCGTACAGCGCCGCCGAGACCGCGAGGCCCAGGGTCTCGACGCCGGGCAGCAGCCGCGCCAGGTCGTTCGCGATCTTCTCGCCGAGCAGGTGCGCCGATTCGAGCGGCAGGCTCAGGGCCTTGGGCGCGCCCTCGGGCACCAGCTCGACGGCAAGCACGGCGGGACAGGAGGTCAAGGCGGACATGGCGGCTCCGGAAGCGACAGCCGGCCATTCTATCGGCCCGCTGCCGGGAATTTCGCGCTGATACGATCGGCCGATGATCGATTCCCGCAAGAACCGCCTGCGCCGCGAGCTGCGCGTGCTGGTGGAACGCTGGCTGGTGCCGGCGCTGATCGCCCTGCTGCCCTGGTCGCTCGGCTTCCGCGTCGCGCGGCGGCTGGCGCGCTGGCCCTGGTTCTTCCGCGAGCGCGTCGACGCCACCCTCGCCATCGCGCAGCGTTACGGCATGGTCGGCGATCCGACCCGGTTCGCGGCCGAACAGCGTCTCTACCACCTGGTCGACCACGTCGACCTGTTCCTGCTGAAGTGGCGCAGCGACCGTTACCTCGATCGCCACTTCGACATCGAAGGCCAGTGGCCCGAGGGGCAGGATCCCCTGATCGCGCTGTCCTTCCACTGGGGCGCGGGCTTCTGGGCGCTGCGTTCGCTGCGCCGTTCCGGCCGTCGCTTCGCCGGCCTGTCGGTGCGCACCGATCCGCAGAGTTTCGCCGGCCACACCCTGCTGCATCGTTATGCCCTGCTGCGCAACGCCGAGGTGGTGAAGACCGGCGCGCACGAACTCGTCTACATCGGCGACGGCCCGCGGCCGATGTTGCGCGCGCTGCAGGGCGGCGTCGGCCTGCTGACCTCGATCGACGTGCCCGGCGTCGGCGGCGAGGTGCCGGTGCGCCTGCTCGATCGCGAGGCGCAGTTGCCGAGCGGCATGGTCAAGCTCGCCGAGAAGGCCCGCGTGCCGATCGTGTTCTTCGCGGTCTGGCTCGATCCCGCCACCGGCCGACGCAAGCTGCGCATCCGCGAACCGCTGCAGGTGACCGACCGTGCCGCGGCGATGGCGTTCGCCGCCTCCCACCTCGACTGGATGCTGCGCACCGCACCCGCCGCCTGGCACTTCTGGGCTTACGCCGACGCCTTTTTCCGGCCGACGCCGGCCGATCCGACCACGCTCGACGTCGGCGACCGCCAGTCGGCGTGACCGCTCCAAGGGCTTTTGCTAGGGTCGGGCTCCCCTTGCTGGAGCCCGCCATGAGCCAAGCCCGCCGCGTCGCGATCCTCGGTGGTTCGCGCATTCCGTTCTGCCGCAACAACACCGCGTATTTCGACCTCGGCAACGTCGGCATGTCGATCAAGGCGGTCGGTTCGCTGGTCGAGAAATTCAACCTCGGCGGCGTGCAGCTCGGCGAAGTCGCGCTCGGCGCCGTGCTCAAGCATTCCTCCGACTGGAACATCGGCCGCGAGGTCGCCTTGTCCTCGGGCCTGTCGCCGCTGACGCCCGGCATCACCATGCAGCGCGCCTGCGGCACCAGCCTCGACACGTCCATCCACATCGGCAACAAGATCGCGCTCGGCCAGATCGAGGCCGGCATCGCCGGCGGCTCCGACACCACCTCCGACGTGCCGATCGTGGTCGGCGAGAAGCTGCGCCGGCGCCTGCTCGACATCAATCGCGCGAAGACGTTCGGTCAGCGCCTCGGCGCGATGTTCAAGGGCTTCTCCCCGGCCGAGTTCAAGCCCGGATTCCCGGGCGTGGCCGAACCGCGCACCGGCAAGTCGATGGGCGACCATTGCGAGATGATGGCCAAGGAATGGGGCATCAGCCGCGCGGCGCAGGACCAGCTCGCCTACGAATCGCATCGCAAGGCGGCCGCGGCGTACGAGCGCGGCTTCTTCAAGGACCTGGTCGTGCCGTTCCGCGGCCTGGAGCGCGACAACATCCTGCGCGCCGACACCACGGTCGAAAAGCTCGCGACGCTGAAGCCGGCCTTCGACCGGACCTCGGGCAAGGGCACGCTGACCCCCGGCAACTCGACGCCGCTGACCGACGGCGCCAGCGCGGTGCTGCTCGGCTCCGAGGCCTGGGCGGAGGAGCGTGGCCTGAAGCCGCTCGCCTACCTCACCCATTCGCGCGTCGCCGCGGTCGACTTCGTCGCCGGCGAGGGCCTGCTGATGGCGCCGACGGTGGCCGTCGCGGACCTGCTCAAGGCCACCGGCCTGACCCTGCAGGACTTCGATTTCTACGAAATCCACGAGGCCTTCGCGGCCCAGGTGCTGTGCACGCTGAAGGCCTGGGAATCGGCCGAGTACTGCAGCAGGCGTCTCGGCCTGTCCAAGCCGCTGGGGGCGATCGATCCGGCGAAGCTGAACGTGGTCGGGTCGAGCCTCGCCTTCGGCCATCCGTTCGCGGCCACCGGCGCGCGCATCGTCGCGACCGCGGCCAAGCTGCTCGACGAGAAGGGCGGCGGTCGGGCCCTGATCTCGGTCTGCACCGCCGGCGGCATGGGCGTCGTCGCCATCGTCGAGCGCTGAATTCCGTGAACGGGTTTGCAGAATCCGGGACGACTGCCTAGACTCCCGGCGTTCCATGAATCCCGGTCAGGCGGCATGCGCGGCCGCGGGAACATGTCCATCCACGCCCTTGGGGGGTTGTCATGAAGTTGATCAAGTCGATGTTGCTGGCGGCAGTCGTCATTTCCGGTTCGGCGTGGGCGCAAAGCGCGAACGACGCCGGTCTTCCTGCCGCGGCGCGGGGTCCGTTCCTCGTCGAGGGCCGCGCACCGACCGGCGCCCTGTGTCCTGCCGGAGTGATTTCGTCCTCCTTCACCGGCGCAAACACCCAGGACGGCCGCATCTTCCGCGACGCCATCCCGAGCGCTTGCCCGAACAAGGCCTATCCGGGCATTTTCAACACCGGAACGACGTTCAACTACGAGACCTTCACCTATCCGAACACCAGCAACGCCGCCGCCTGCGTGACGGTGAACTTCGATCCCGACACCGCGGCCGGCACGCCATGCGCCACCAACGCGCACATGTCCGCGTACATCGGCGCCTATGATCCGAACAACCAGGCGACCAATTTCGTCGGCGACGTCGGTTCGTCGATCGCCCAGCCGTTCTCGTTCGAGGTGCCGGCGAATTCCGACATGGTTCTCGTGGTGACCAACACGTCGTCTGCCGCGATCTGCGATTTCAATTTCGAAGTCGTGAACCTGCCGTGCACGGAAGTCGCCCCGCTCGTGCCGCAACAGCCGGTACCGGCCGACGATCGTCGTGCGCTGGCCCTGCTGGCGGCACTGGTCGTGCTGGTCGGCAGCTTCGCCGTCGCGCGCGCGCGCCACTAAGCGATTCCCTCGTTCGATCCGGGCCGGTGCGTGCACACGCACCGGCTTTTTTTTGGCCCGCGTATGATCGGCGCATGAGCGTGCCTGCCGACATCGTGTTCCATGCCCGGGGCCTGACCAAGGTCTACCGCATGGGCGAAGTCGAGGTGCAGGCGCTGCGCGGCATCGACCTGGAACTGCGACGCGGCGAGTTCGTGGTCCTGCTCGGGCCGTCCGGCTCGGGCAAGTCGACCCTGCTGAACATCCTTGGCGGACTCGACGTGCCGAGCGCGGGCGAGGTCTTCTACGAGGACCACGACCTGACCCGCGCCGACGACCGCGCTCTGACCGCATTCCGGCGCGACCACGTCGGCTTCGTGTTCCAGTTCTACAACCTGATCCCGAGCCTGACCGCGCGCGAGAACGTCGCCATCGTCACCGAGATCGCGCGCGCGCCGATGACGCCGGAACAGGCGCTCGACCTGGTCGGCCTGACGCCGCGCATGGACCACTTCCCGGCCCAGCTGTCGGGCGGCGAGCAGCAGCGCACCGCGATCGCGC
>CALMWD010000058.1 GCA_937873105.1 uncultured Rhodanobacteraceae bacterium | reverse complement strand
CAGCCCGACCAAGCAGTTCTATCACTGCTTCGGCTGCGGCGCGCACGGGTCGGCGATCAAGTTCCTGATGGAGTACGACCGCCTCGAGTTCGTCGATGCGGTCGAGGACCTCGCGGCCCGCGCCGGCATGACCGTGCCCTACGAGGGCGGCATGGCGCGTGGTCCGCAGGACCAGTTCGCCGAACTGTACGACGTACTCGATGCCTCGGCGCGCTGGTTCCAGAAGCAGCTGCCGGGCAGCGAGAAATGCCGCCGGTACCTGGAGAAGCGCGGCCTCGATGCGGCCATGATCCAGCGCTTCGGCCTCGGCTACGCGCCGGACGGCTGGGACGG
Source organism: uncultured Rhodanobacteraceae bacterium (assembly GCA_937873105.1). Taxonomy (GTDB): domain Bacteria; phylum Pseudomonadota; class Gammaproteobacteria; order Xanthomonadales; family Ahniellaceae; genus JADKHK01. The sequence goes on along the minus strand of CALMWD010000058.1, from coordinate 8,038 downwards.
CATCAAGAACGCGGTCGGCACCAGCGAGTCGCGACTGAAAGCCCTGGACAAGGCCGGCATGTTGTCGACCGGCGAACGCGGCGGCGTCTACGACAAGTTTCGCGACCGCCTGATGTTCCCGATCCAGGACCGGCGCGGGCGTATCATCGCCTTCGGCGGCCGCGTCATGGGCGAGGCCGACGGCCCGAAATACCTGAACTCGCCGGAAACGCCCCTGTTCCACAAGGGCCGCGAATTGTTCGCGCTGCACCAGGTGCGGCAGTCGCACAGCAAGATCCCGCGGCTGATCGTGGTCGAGGGCTACATGGACGTGATCTCGCTGTTCCAGTTCGGGATCACGCAAGCGGTCGCGACGCTCGGAACCGCGACCACCAAGGACCATGCCGAGCTGCTGTTCCGCAACTCCGCCGACGTGTACTTCTGCTTCGACGGCGACAAGGCCGGACGCGGCGCCGCCTGGCGCGCGGTCGAGTCGGTGCTGCCGCGCATGAAGGATGGCCGCCAGGCCTTCTTCCTGTTCCTGCCCGACGGCGAAGACCCGGACACGCTGGTGCGCCAGGAAGGGGCCGCCGGCTTCGAGGCGCGCCTGAAGGAAGCGACGCCGCTGTCGGAGTTCTTCTTCGCCGAGCTCGCCAAGGACGTGGACCTGCGCGGCCTCGAAGGCAAGGCGCGCCTGGCCGAGCGCGCGAAGCCGCTGCTCGCGCAGATTCCCGATGGCGCCTTCCGCGACCTGATGCAGCAGTCGCTGTCCGAACGCACCGGCATGCAGCGCGTCGGACCCGTGGCGCCCAGCGCCGCCGCGCAGGTGCATGCGATGACCCAGGCACGCGCGCCGGTGACGCGGCCGCCGCAGCAACGCAGCGTGGTTCGCGCCGCCGTCGCCCTGCTGGTGCAGAAGCCCGAGATCGCGACGGCGCTGGAACCGCCGTACCTGTTCGGCACCCTGCGCCAGCCCGGCATCCCGCTGCTGATGGAGCTGATCAGCCTGTGCCGGTCGCGCCCGGACATGAACACCGCGACCCTGCTGCAGCAGTTCGAAGGTCGTGACGACTACGAACCGCTGGCCAAGCTGGCGTTGATGGATTTCCCCTCGGCGCCCGAGCACTGGCGCACCGAGTTCGTCGACGCCTGCGAGCAACTGAACCGCCAGACCCTGCAGCAACGCATCGACGAACTGCTGGCCAAGCAGGAATCCGGCTTCCCGCTGTCGGCGGCCGAGAAGAACGAATTGCGCGACGCCCTGGCCAGCAAGGCGAAACGCTGAACGACGGAGCACGAAGCCGATGAGACTTGCCCATTCCCTGCGTGTGTTGTGGTGCGGCCTGATGGTCGCGTTCATGCCGGCGCAGGCGCAGAATGGCGACGGCGCCATCGCGATCGGGGCCGAGTCGGCCATTGCGGTCGGCGACATCGCCCAGCGCGCCGAAGCCGACGAACAGTTCGCCGATGCCGTGCAGCGCCGCGCCGAAGGCACGACCCGCGCCGACGACTTCGGTCAGCGCCTGAAGGCGCTGACCGCCTCGCATGATCGCCTGCAGCAGGCCCTGCGCCCGGTGCAGGTCGACGCCCTGCCCATGCGGCGCCTGGAATCGCTGGAGCGGCATTGGCGCTTTCTGGCGCGCGACCTCGAACGCTGGCGCGACGAATTGCAGGCGGCGATCAAGCCGCTGTCGGCGGACGCGGAACAGCTGTCAGCGCGCCGCCGCATCTGGGACGCGACCCTGGCCGCGCAGCAGGCCGAGACCACGCCCTGGACCACGCGCGCACGCCAGGTCGTGACCCGACTCGACACTGCCGAGCGCGCGCTGGCCAGGCCCGGCACCGCCCTGCTCAAGCTCAGCCAGTCGGCCGGCAGCGTGAACAGCGGCATCGCCGCCGGACTCGAACGCACCCGCCAGCTGATCCGCGCCCGCGATCGCGACCTGCTGCGGCTGGATGCGGCGCCGCTGTGGTCGGCGGCACACGCGCCGCGCACCGCCAAGGCCGCCGAGACGCTGGCGCGCCAGGGATTGGCGATCGAGATCGCCTTCGCCAAGGATTACGACGCCCGCTTCGAGCGCACCCGCAATGCGATGACTCTCGCGATGATCGCGCTGCTGCCGCTGCTGATCTGGGTCTCGCGACGCACCCGCGCCCGCGCCCGGCGCGAGCACGTGCCCGAGGCGACGCTGGCCGTGCTGTCGCGGCCCTTCGCGGCCTGGATCGTGCTGTACGCGATCGCCTCGCTGGTCTTCCACTGGGACGGCCCGGTGATTCGCCACCAGGCCACGCTGCTGGTCGCCTGGTTGCCGGTGCTGCGCCTGTTGCCCGCCATCGTGCGCCGCGCCCTCGGTCCCTGGGCCTGGATCAGCGCGGTGTTCTATGCGCTCAACTTCGCCGCCTCGCTGTTCGCGATCGATCCGCTCGCCTATCGCTACGCCCTCGCCACGCTGGCAGGCACCCTGGTGGCCGTGCTGCTGTGGCTGGCGCGGCGCCATCGCCGCCGCATCGAGGCCTCGTCGGCGCGCACCCGTACCCTGGGGTTGCTGTACGGCTCGGCGGTGCTGGCGGCCGCGGCCCTGGTCGCGAACCTGGTCGGCAACGTGTCCCTGGCCACGGTCCTGCTCGACGGACTGCTCGACGCCACCTATCTCGCGGTCGCCCTGGCCGCGGTGGCGGCGGTGGTCGCGGCGCTGTCCGACACCGTGTTCCGGCGCGGCGCCGAGGTCGTGCCGGCGCGCGTCAGCGCCCGTGCCGGCTCGCTGCGGCGGGCCGCGATGACCCTGGGCGGCCTGGTGCTGGCGACGATCTGGCTGCTCGCCACGCTGAATGCATTCCGCGTCCTGCGCCCGACGGTGGACGCGGTGCAGGCCCTGCTCGGCTACCGCATCGCCTTCGGCGACGTCGCCTTCTCGTTCGGCAACATCGTCGTGTTCGCGCTCAGCGTCTGGATCGCCTGGTGGCTGGCACGCACCCTGCGCGACCTGCTGGCCGAAGACGTGCTGCCGAACATGGCCCTGCCGCGCGGCGTCGCGCACAGCGTGTCGTCGCTGAGCTACTACGCGCTGATCTGCATCGGCGTGCTGGTCGCGCTGGCCATCTCGGGCTTCCATCTGAGCCAGCTGGCGATCGTGTTCGGCGCGCTCGGCGTCGGCATCGGCCTCGGCCTGCAGGATGTGGTGAAGAACTTCGTCAGCGGCCTGATCCTGATGGTCGAGCGGCCGATCCAGCCCGGCGACGTGGTCGAGCTCAACGGCGCCACCGGGCGCGTGCGCGAAATCGGCCTGCGCGCGACGCGCCTGGTCACCTTCGAAGGCGCCGACGTGGTCGTGCCGAACGGCATGCTGGTCGCCGATCGCCTGACCAACTGGACGCTGAGCAACAGCAGCCGCCGTATCGAGGTCAACGTCGGGGTCGCCTACGACAGCGATCCGGCACGGGTCCTGGACCTGCTGCGCGGCGTCGCCGCCCGCACCGAGGGCCTGTTGCCCGAGCCCGCGCCGGTCGCCCTGTTCGTCGGCTTCGGCGCGAGTTCGCTCGACTTCACCTTGCGCGCCTGGACACGCGAGGAAGCGGACTGGGTCTCGATCCGCAGCCAGATGGGCCTGTCGGTACTGCAGGCGCTGCGCGAGGCCGACATCGGCATCCCCTACCCGCAGCAGGACCTGCATCTGCGCAGCCTGTCTCCCGAAGTGGCGGCTTTGCTTGCACAATCGGCAGCTTCCTCCCGCACCGAGCCGCCCCAGGCATGAACACGCCCGCCGCAACCGCCGTCGTCCCGTTCTGGCATCGCCTCGGCGAGATCTCGAAATACCCGCTGCAGTCGGGCGCGATCACCAACGTGCTCCTGTTCACCGTGCTGCGCATCGCCGACCTGTTGCCGCTCGGCATCGCCGGACTGATCGTGTCGGCGGTGTTGTGGGCCGGCATCCTGAAGTACGCCGCCGAGGTGCTGGTGCAGACCGCGCATGGCCGCCTCGACGCGCCCGAATACAGCATGCAGGTCGGCGAGTCGCAGGCCTGGGACCAGATCAAGCTGCAGATCCTGCTCTGGCTGATGATGTTCGTCGGCATGCTCGCGATCGGCGCGGTCGCCGGACCGGGCCCGGCGATGCTCTGGCTGCTCTTTGTCGCGGTCGCGATCCCGGGCGCGACGATCACGCTGGCGATGACCAACAACCTGTGGGCCGCGCTGAACCCGGCCGGCTGGATCGAACTGATGTCGGCCTTCGGCTGGCCCTATTTCGTCGTCGCGGCGCTGTGCGCGCTGTACCAGGTCAGCGGCGCCAATGCGCAGGCGTTTGCGGAGGCGATTCCCTTCGTCCCGCATTTCGTGACGCACCTGTTCACCTGGTTCATCACCCACTACGTGCTGGTCGCGACCTTCCACCTGATGGGTTACCTCGTCTACCAGTACGCCGACCGCATCGGCCACGAGGTGAAGCGCGACGAGGCGCCGGCCAAGCTGCGCCAGCGGCACCAGGACCCGGACCAGGGTCTGGTCGACGAAGCCGAGGCCCTGGTGCAGGACGGCCGCGCCGACGAGGCCGCGACGCGGCTCGCAGAGCACATCGCGACGCGCGGCGGCACCGTGCTCGTGCACGAGCATTACCGCAAGCTGCTGAAGGCGACCCAGGACCAGGCCGGTCTGCTCAAGCACGGGCTGGGCTATGCGCAGGTGTTGCTGGCCCAGGACAACCTGAAGCGCGCGCTCGAGCTGATGCAGGAGTGTTATGCGCTCGATCCGAACTTCGCGCCGGACATCGCCGACGACATCCATCGCCTGGCCCAGCGCGCCTCGCAGACCGGCCTGCACCCGCTGGCGCTGAAACTCGTCTCGGGTTTCCACAAGCGCTGGCCCAAGCACAAGGACATCGCCCGCAACTACCTGTTCGCGGCCAAGGTGATGACCGACAAGCTCAACCGCGAGGAACAGGCCCTGCAACTGCTCACCCAGCTCAAGGCGTTCCGCCCCGACGACGCCCTGATGCCCGAGATCGACGCGCAGATCCAGCTGCTGCAGTCGCTGGCGCGTGGCGCCAAGCCGGCCTGATCAACCCAGCAACAGCGTCGCCTTGCCGGCTTCGGCGGACTGTGGATGGCGTTGTCGCAGGCGCTGCAGGATCGCGCGTGCGGCGGCTTCGTCGCGTTGCTCCTGGTACGCGAGCGCGAGCTTGAACCAGGCCGCGGGCAAGCCCGCATGGGACGGCTCCGCGGCTTCGACGGCCGCCAGCAGGGTCTGCGATTCGGCCAGCAGGCCGAGCGGCTGCCAGCGTGCGGCGAGCAGGGTCAGCGTGGCGGCCGCCGCCGGCAGTTTCGGCGCATGCGCCTTCATCGCCTCGCCGAGCCAGCGCTGCTGGCGCTGTGCGTCGCCGCGATTGCGCGCCCGCCAGGCCAGCGCATGCGCCACGGCGGCCGCGGCTTCCGGACGATCCTTCGCGAACAGCCAGCTGCGCAGCCAGGGCTCGATCACGTCGGGATCGTCGGGATGGCGCTGGATCAGCGCATCGAAGCGACTCCGCGCCGCCGCCAGCTGCAGCTTGCCGAGTTCCGACAGGCCGGCAGCGAGTTCCTCGGCACGCCGATCGCGGATCTCCTCTTCGTCGAGATAGGCGTGGTTCACGCGCCCGAGTCGGACGGCCGCAAACGCCAGTGCGGCCCCGGACAGGATGCCGCCGGCATGCGCGTCGAAGCCGACGCCGGCATCGGGCGTCATCAGCAGTTGCAGGACCTCCCAGCCGAACCACACCGGCAGCAGCCACAGGGCACGCACCCGGGTGTAGTCGAAGATCACGAAGAACCAGTAGAACAGGCGCACCCGCCGTTGCCCCCAGAGCACGGCAAACGCGCCCATCAGCCCGGCAATCGCGCCGGATGCACCCAGCATTCCGCCGCTGTCGCCCCAGCGCCAGCCCAGCGAGAACAGCCCGCCGCCGATCCCGGCCAGCAGGTACAGCAGCACGAAACCGAAAGCGCCCAGCACCGGTTCCACCGCCAGCCCGAGAATCACCAGGAAGATCATGTTGCCGATCAGGTGACCGCCGTCGCCATGCAGGAACATCGCGCTGAACCATCGACTCGGGGCGATTTCGGACTGGCGCAGCAGATGGCGCTCGGTGAACGACGCGCGCCAGTTCGCGTCGAGTTCCGCGCGCAACGGCTTCCATTCGGCGTAGTCGGCATGGCTGGGCGTGATCACGCGTTCGGCGCGCAGTTCGGCGAGGAAGGCGGCATCGCTCTGCACCTGCGTCGCCAGCGCCTGCGTGCGCATCGGCTCGGGCAGGCGCCGCCAGCGCTCGCGCCACGAGATCGTCGGGGTGCGCTCGACATAGTCGCGGTAGGCCGGCAGCTCGATCGCGGCCAGCCGGCTGTCGGCATACGCCTCGACCGCGCGCGCATGGCGTGCGTTGTCCGGCACCTGCAAGGCGGTGTAGACGAACACGTTCACGAGCACCAACAGGGCCGTGACCCAAGGGAAATTGGCCAGGGTCGGCTTCTTGTGCAGCGGGATGATCAGCATGCGGCGAGGCTACGCGCTGCCCCGCCGCAAGTGAAGCCGGAACGATCCGTCGGCGTGCGGCCGGCGCGGCTCAGCCGAGCTTCTCGAACTCGAAGACGGCCGGCGGTGCCTGCATCGGCAGGGGCTCGGCGAGGTAGTGGTCGACCAGCAGGAAAGCGAACAAGGCCATCAGGTAGATGATCGAGTAGCGGAACGTCTCCATCGCGAACCATTCGTTCGGCGGATTCATCAGGCGCACGGCGTAGTAAAGGAATCCCGCGCCGAGCACGACCGCACCGCCCAGATAGATCACGCCGCTCATGCCGGTCAGCCAGGGCAGCAGCGTCACCAGCACCAGCAGGATGGTGTAGAACAGCACGTGCCAGCGCGTGTACTCGACGCCGTGCGTAATCGGCAGCATCGGCACCGCGGCGCGCGCGTAGTCGTCGCGGCGGAAGATCGCCAGCGCCCAGAAGTGCGGCGGCGTCCAGATGAAGATGATCAGGAACAGCAACAGCGCATAGGGATGCACTTCGCCGGTCACGGCGGCCCAGCCGAGGATCGGCGGCGCTGCGCCGGCCGCGCTACTCGTACGACTACGACGATTATGCGCAACTGGCGCGCGTCGCCGAGTGGGCGGGCTCGGGCGAGGACGAGGGGGAGGCGGGCTGATGGCGGATGCATCGCCCGAGGCGCGGCTCAGAGCGGAGCTCGCGCGCACGAGCGCGGCGCAGCTCGGCGCCGCCGACCCGCTGGCTTCGGCCTGGGTTTCGGCCAACGCCGGCACCGGCAAGACGCACGTGCTGACCAATCGGGTGCTGCGCCTGCTGCTCGCCGGCACGGCGCCCGAGCGCATCCTCTGCCTCACCTTCACCAAGGCGGCGGCGGCCGAGATGTCGTCGCGCGTCTTCGCCCGCCTCGCGCGCTGGGTGACGGCGGACGAGGCGTCGCTCGTCGATGACCTGACGCGGCTCGCGGACCGGCCTCCCGAGCCGGCCGAGGTGGCCAAGGCGCGCGACCTCTTCACCATCGCCATCGAGACCCCCGGCGGCCTCAAGGTGCAGACGATCCACGCCTTCTGCGAGCGGCTGCTGCAGCGCTTTCCGCTGGAAGCCGGCGTGTCGCCGCAGTTTGCCATTCTCGACGAGCAGACGGGCCGCGATCTCGAGCGCGAGGCCGTGCTCTCGGTGCTCGCCGACGCCACGCGCGCGCCGCAGTCGCAGCTCGGGCGGGCGCTGGCCACCGCCGTCGCCTATGCGGCCGACGCGACGTTCGACGAGCTGCTCAGGGCGGCCATGCGCCGGCGCGACTGGCTCGAAGCCGCGCCCCATCTCGACGACGGCGGCGAGCGGCACTCCGGCGCCGAAGCCCTCTACCGGCAGCTCCTCGGCGTGCGTGCGCGGGGCTCGGCGGCCGACATCGAGGCCGAGCGGGCAGCGGTGCTGCCCGACGGCGATCTCGCGCGCATCGCCACCGTGCTCGGCGACGGCGGCAAGACCGACGTGAAGCACGCCGACCTGCTGCGCGCGGCGCGGCAGGCGGGAACGGCGGCCGTGCGCA